>DASYTI010000075.1 GCA_036002485.1 Candidatus Methylomirabilota bacterium
GTCCTCACCCTGCTCCCGAGGATCTTTCCGGCACGGGAGCATCTCATCCCGTCTCCCGCCGGCCTGGGTCTCGCCTGGACCTTTCACTGGTACTACGGCCTGCTCTTCTTCATCGGGGCCGCCCTCGGATGGTGGGTGCAGAAGAAGCACCCGAAATTGTCGGAAGAGTTTACCTTCCCCGTGGCTTCAGGCTGGATAGCCGGCGAAAGCCTGATGGGCGTCGGACTCGTCATGTGGGAAAACGGGCCCGCTCTCGCGCGCAAGCTCCTCGGTTATTGACCCATCCCTGCTGTTTCATCCGCCTCTCATGGTCCTCTCATCCCGCGCGGTAAACGACTCCCCCTCCGATCCGTCCAAAGAGGTAGGAAGTCGAGAGGTCGAAAGAGGAGGAAGCAGCCATGAGACGGATGATCGGATTCGCCCTCGCAGCGCTCCTGCTGGGCGGTTGTGCCGTGTACGCCGATCCGTATCCATACGCGGGCCCGCCGGTCGGAGGCGTATACGTGGCGCCGGCTCCCGTGGTGGTCGCCCCCGTCTATCGCCCGTGGTGGGGGTGGCATGGCGGATGGCATGGAGGCTGGCGCCGCGGGTAGCGTCCGGCGAGGCTGAGCCAGGGACGAGGCCCCGAGCGTGCGCATGCGCTTCGGGGCCTCTGCTTGTCTGACCATCAGTGCGGCGCGAGTGTGACCCTCCCGGTTTGGGCGTCGATCGTCACGGTGAACTGATCGAGGAAATCCCGACCGAGCAGACCGTCGGCCTGACGCAGGTTGCCGTCATACGCAACGATGGCGAGCGGCCCGGCTTTGGCCCCGCCAACCTCCAGCGAGGTTATCCAGACGACGTCGGCCGGGCCCGCCCCGGTGACACCGCGCACCTCGGCGCGACCGGATGCCACCACGGGAATGCCAAGCCTGGACAGCGCGCCGGGCGAGACCAGCGTGCGGTCCGCGCCGGTGTCGAGCACGAGCGTGATGGGGCCGAGGCCGTTGAGGCGGGCGCTCACGATCACGGGCGAGCCTGGGGTGAAGGTGATCGTGGTGAGCGACGAGCGTTCGATCGCCGGCACCGCCGGCTGGGGCGAGGCGTAGAGCGCGCGGGCCCGCGAGCGGTACGGCGCCGGAACGCTCTCGATGCCGGTGCTGTAGTGGATAACGCCCTCATCATCGACCCAGTGATACACCTGCGCCAACGCTGATCCAGGCAGGATCAAGAGCATGCAGAGGATCGCAGCAAGCGAGAGCCGCATAACTGCATTATGGCACCCGTCCGACCGGGGTCAAAACTGGTCGCTGAAGGGTGACCTCGCCTTGGTCGTCCCTAAATCCTCCCTCCGCTTGAATGGGTAACCGTGACTTCGGATGTACGACCTCCTGCTCGGTAACCGAAATTTTGATGTGATGCGGACTATTGCCACCGGCCCTGATCCCCGCTAAGATTCGTCAGCCTCGCGGCCGACTCATGCCTCGCCGCGTTCCACGCGTACCCGTGAAGGAGATGCTCTCTGGCTGAGCAGGCTGATCCCAAAGCGCTCGACTCGCTCATCCGCAAGGGCGAGGTGGACACCGTGCTCACGGTGTTTCCCGACGGCATGGGACGGCTCATGGGCAAGCGCGTGGTCGGTCGGTACTTCCTCGACCACGTGCTGGAGGACGGCGTCCACGCCTGCATCTATCTCTTCACCGTCGACATGGAGATGGAGCCGCTCCCGGGCTTCACCCTGACGTCATGGGAACGTGGCTATGGCGACATGAAGATGGTGCCGGACTTGGGGACGTGGCGGCTCCTGCCGTGGCTGCCCAAGACGGCCCTCGTCTTCTGCGACGTCTACACCGAGGAAGGGAAGCCCATCGAGGAGGCGCCCCGCTGGGTGCTCAAGCGTCAGCTCGCGCGGGCCGCCCGGCGGGGCTTCACCGTCAAGACGGCCTCCGAGCTCGAGCTCTATCTGTTCCGCGAGTCCTTCGACGAGGCGCGGGCCAAGCGCTACCAGGGCCTGACGCCCGTGTCGAGCTACCTCGAGGACTACCACATCCTCCAGACGACCAAGGAAGAGCCGCTCGTGCGCGCCATTCGCAACGGCATGGAGGGGGCACGCGTGCCCGTGGAGTTCTCCAAGGGCGAGTGGGGGAAGGGCCAGGAAGAGATCAACCTCCGGTACGCCGAGGCGCTCGAGATGGCCGACCGCCACGTCCTCTACAAGCACGGCGTCAAAGAGATCGCCTGGCAGCAGGGCAGCTCTATCACCTTCATGGCGAAATACGACATGGGGGCGGCGGGCTCGTCCTGTCATCTCCACTCCTCGGTGTGGGACAAGACGGGCCGCCGCAATCTCTTCGCGGGCCGCGGCCGGCAGGGCACGGCGCTCTTCCAGGAGTGGCTGGCGGGGCAGATGGCCATGGCGCGCGAGTTCGCCTACTTCTACGCGCCGACCATCAACGCCTACAAGCGCTATCAGGCGGGCTCCTTCGCGCCCACGCGCATCGTCGCGGGGTGGGACAACCGCACCTGCGGCTTCCGGCTCTGTGGCGAGGGCGCCGGCTTCCGGGTGGAAAACCGCATTCCCGGAGCCGACGCCAATCCCTACCTCGCCTTCGCGGCCACCATCGCCGCGGGACTCCACGGGATCGACAAGAAGCTCAAGCCGCCCAAGCTCTACGACGGCAATGCCTACGAGGACCCGAAGCTGGCCCAGGTGCCGAAGACGCTTCGCGAAGCCCTCGACGCGCTCGAGCGCTCCAAAGTCGCTCGCGAGACCTTCGGCGAGACCGTGGTAAAGCACTACCTCCACCATGGCCGTCTCGAGCAGCAGGCCTTCGATCAAGCCGTCACCGACTGGGAGCTCACGAGACTGTTCGAGAGAATCTAACTTCGCCCCTCACCCTGCCCTCTCCCCAGAGGGGAGAGGGATCCTTTTCTTGAAACCTCCCCCCGGAGGGGGAGAGGGCCGCTGTTAGAGCTGAGACGCTCGCCTCGAGCGGCGAGGCGAGGCTGAGTGAATGAGGGGGAGAAAAGGAACGGGGAAAGCACAGATGGGATCAAGGCTCAAGGGCAAGGTGGCGCTGATCACGGGCGCCGGGATGGGGATGGGTCGGGAGGCGGCCATCCTCTTCGCCGAGGAAGGCGCGCGCGTCGTGGTCTGCGATATCAACAAGCCGGCGGCGGAGGAGACGGTGGCGCTCGTCGAGAAGACGGGTGGGCAGGGTCTCGCCGCGGTGGGCGATGTTGCCGTCGAGGAGGACGTGAAGCGGATGGTGGAGGAAGGGGCCCGCCGCTTCGGCGCCCTCCACGTCCTCTACAACAACGCGGGCGTCCTGTGGAAGGACAAGGACCGCTCGGTGCTCGAGACCGACGGCACGCAGTGGGACCGTGTCATGGCCATCAATCTCAAGAGTGTCTTCTGGGTGACCAAGCACGGCATCCCGCATCTGCAGAAGGCCGGGGGCGGCTCCATCATCCTGGTGGGTTCGGTCTCGGCCCTGGCCGGATTCACCCGCGCCCAGGACGCGTACACGGCGGCCAAGGGCGCGCTGATCTCGCTGAACAAGTCGCTGGCCATCCAGTTCGCCAAGGATCAGATCCGCTCCAATATCATCCACCCGGGCATCGTCGAGACCCCGCTGCAGGCGCCGTACCTCACGCCCGAGCTCAGAGCCGAGTTCAAGACGGGCATCCCGTTGGGCCGCATCGGCCAGCCTCGCGACATCGCCTATGCTGCGCTCTTCCTGGCCTCGGACGAGTCGGCCTTCATGACGGGCGCCGAGATGGTCGTCGACGGCGGCTTCATGGCCCAATGACCCTGGAGGCTCTCTCATGCTGACACGGACGCTCGCATAGCATGTCTCGCTCTGATGGCCCTCGCGCTCTGGGCGTCGCCCAAGTAAGGCCCGCGTAAGGTGACTGCGCGCGGCGCGGCCCAGCCGGCGCTCCCGTCGGGGCTCGACCTCGACGCGGGGCTCTCCCGGCTGGGCTACGCCGCCTTCCGCCCCGGCCAGCGCGAAGCCGTCGAGACGCTGCTCGCCCAGGGCCGCCTCCTTCTCGTCGCGCCCACGGGCGGCGGCAAGAGCCTCATCTACCAGCTTCCCGCCCTCCTCCTCGGCGGGACGACCCTGGTCATCTCGCCCCTCATCGCCCTCATGCAGGATCAGGTCGAGGCCCTCAACGCGCGCGGCGTGCCCGCGACGTTTCTCGCCTCCACCGTGGAAAGCGGGGAGATGCGCGCGCGGATGGCCGCGGCCGCCCGCGGCGCCTATCGCCTCCTGTACGTCGCCCCCGAGCGCCTGACCTTCCCGGGCTTCAAGAGCGTGATCGCGGATCTCCACTGCCCGCTCGTGGCCGTGGACGAGGCCCACTGCATCAGCGAGTGGGGACACGACTTCAGGCCGGAATACCTCGAGATCGGCGCCCTCCTCGCCGAGCTCTCCGGGGCCCGGGTGCTCGCGTGCACGGCCACCGCCACCCCCGTAGTCCGCGACGAGATCCTGGCGCGACTCGGGCTGCCCGCCGACACGCCGCAGCTCGTCCGGGGCTTCGCCCGGCCCAATCTGTCATTGCGCGCGGTGGAAGTGGAGGGCCGCCGCGACCGCGCCGAGCGCGTGGAGGCGGCCCTGGCCGAGGCGCTCGGGCGTCCGGGCGAGGGACGCGGCGCCGCCATCGTCTACGCGCCCACCCGACGCTCCGCCGAGGAGGAAGGCGCTCGGCTCGCCGGGCTGGGCTGGCGCGCGCGCGTGTACCACGCGGGGCTCTCGCCCGGGGAGCGCGATGGGGCGCAGCGCGACTTTCTCGAAGGCCGGGCCGAAGTCATCGTGGCCACCAATGCCTTCGGCATGGGCATAGACAGGGCAGATGTGCGGGCCGTCCTTCACCTGGGTCCGCCGGGCTCGCTGGAGGCGTACTACCAGGAGGTCGGGCGCGCCGGACGTGATGGCGCCCCCGCCCTCGGCCTGCTGTGCATCTCGTCGCGCGACCTGCCGTTGCGCCGCGCCCTCATCGAACGCGGGGGCGACGGCGTCACCCCCGAGCCGGCCGTGGTCGAGCACAAGTGGGGGCTCTTCCTCGAGCTCATGCGATGGGCCGAGGGCGGCAGCTGCCGGCACGACGCCATCCTGCGCTATTTCGGCGACGAGGCCGAGACGCTTGACGGCTGCGGCCGCTGCGACGTCTGCCGCGCTCTCGTGGATCCTGGAGACGCGCACGACGCCGACGCGGTCACCCTCATCGTGCGCAAGGCGCTCTCCGGGGTGGCCCGCGTGCACGACCGCTTCGGCCTTCAGACGGCGGTGGCCCTCATCCACGGGGACGCAGACGAGCGGCTCGCCCGAAGCGGTCTCGCGGCCACCCCCACCTTCGGCAATCTCCGCGAGCACTCGCGCGAGTGGCTCATCCGGCTGCTCCGCCGCTGCGTCACCGCGGGCTGGGTCAGCTTCACGGGGGCGGAGCGGCCCGTGGTCACCCTCACGGAGGAGGGCCGCGCGGTGATGAAGGGCGCGCGGCCCGCGCGGCTCCTGCTTCCTGCCGTCGCCGACGCCGCGCGGGTGGCCGCCGCCCCGCGCCCGAAGCGTCGCGCCGCTCAGGACGACGAGCTCGATACCCAGGGCCAGGCCCTCTTCGAGGCGCTTCGCGCCTGGCGGCTGGCCGTCGCGCGCGAGGAGGCCATGGCGCCCTTCATGGTCGCCTCCGACCGCACGCTGAGAGACATCGCGCGGCTGCGCCCGCGGACGCTCGATGAGCTGGCCATGGCCTATGGCATAGGGCGGCACAAGGCCGATCGCTACGGCCTGGCCGTGCTGCGCGTGGTCACCGAGGCGGCCCGGCCATGAGCGCCATGGGCCGTCCCGCGGTCACGGGAGGCTGAGATGTCCCTCGACAAGAAGACCGCGCTCGTCACGGGGGCCGCCCGAGGCATTGGGCTCAGCATCGCCTCGCGGCTGGCCGCCGACGGCGCGCGCGTGGCCGTCCTGGACCTGGATGCCGAGGCGGGGCGAGCAGCCGCGAGCAAGATCGGGGCGGGGACAATGGCCATTGCCGCCGACGTGACCAAGACCGCGGAGGTCGAATCCGCCGTGAGCCGGGTCGTCGAGCAGTGGGGCCGGCTGGACATTCTCGTCAACAACGCCGGCATCACGGGTCGCTCGTTTCCCATCTGGGAGCTGTCCGACGAGGACTGGCGGCGCGTGATCGACGTCGACCTCACGAGCGTCTTCCTGTGCTGCCGGGCCGCGGTCAAGGTCATGCTCGGCCAGGGCGCCGGCCGCATCATCAATATCGCGTCCATCGCCGGCAAGGAGGGCAACCCGACCCTGGTGCCCTACTCCACGGCCAAGGCCGGCGTCATCGGCCTGACGAAGGCGCTCGCCAAAGAAGTGTGCACCCGAGGGATCCTCGTGCACGCGGTGGCCCCCGCCGTGATCGGCACCGAGCTGCTCCAGCAGATGGAGAAGAGCACGGTGGATGTGCTCGTCTCCAAGATTCCCATGGGGCGCGTGGGCCGTCCGGACGAGGTGGCGGCGCTGGTGGCCTGGCTGGCCTCGGACGAATGCTCGTTCACGACGGGCGCGGTGCACGACCTATCCGGAGGCCGCGCCACCTACTAGCGCAGGCGGCTGAAAGAGGCCGATCTGCTTCGTTGGCGAGCGCCGCGGCGCCCCTCAACGTACAGAGAGTACGCCTCGGGGGCCGCGGCGCTCGCCGCCTCGCATCTCGACCTTTTTGAGCCGCCTGCGGGCTTGGAGCCGAAGCTATCTGCGGATGGGAGGGGCAGGTGGACGCGTGATTCTCTTGGTCAGGACCGTGGCGACGAAGTCATCGGCGACCTTGTCTATAGCCTTCTCCACGAGCGCCTGCTGCCCCTGGTAGACCGTCTTGAAGAACCACTTGCCCGCGTCGGACTCCAGGAACTCGACATAGGCACGCAGCTCGATATCGGTGGCCTCGCGATACGTGTACAGCATCTCGCGCAGGACGTCGTCGCTGACCATGTCCCGGATCTGCGCGCGAAAGACGTCGAGGGCGACCTGCGTTTGCGCTACCTCCTGGCGCTCCGGTCCGGAGAGGATCTGCTCGATGCCTCGATTCCAGCCAGTGACGGCCGCTTTCTCGGCGGCAAAGGTTCCCTCGGAGGCGCGAGAGGCCTCGTCGAGGCTGAAGATGAGCACGAGGCGATAGTCGGACGGCTGCTTGTTCTCGAGGCTGGCCAGGTAGATTTTCCGCGCCGGCGCTATCCCCGGCTCCGTGGCCGCCTGCTCGAGCCGTGTCATCTTCCGGCCCGTGGCGGAGCGATACCAGATCAGGACGCGCGTGAGGGCATCGCCATCATAGCCTTCGAGGAGGGCCTCCCGGATGGGCCTGGCATAGGCTTCGGGTGAGAAGGCGGCGTCCAGGGTGTGGGTGAGCCACCGGCGCGCGTCATAGTCGATGCGCCCGTCATCGTCGAGGATCTGCTTCATCCGCGCGCGGACAAGGGCCAGGTGGCTGCGTATGCCGGAGATGCGCAGGGCCTCGTCGACGCGAGCGCTCCTGTCGTCCGGCAGCACGGGCGGGGTTTTCTGCCGTGCCCGACTCTTGTCTTGAGCCTGGGCCTTGCCCGTGACATCCAGATCGGCCAATCCAAGGACAAGCAAGGCCGCGATCCAGAGGAGAGCGGAGCGACGGAGCAAGATCATTCCGGTGAGCCTAGCATCGTGGAGGCCCCCGGGGCAATTACGGCAAGAGCTCCGGCCGCAGAGCGGCGGCCAGGAGGGCGACCTTGGACACCGACTCCGTGATGCGATCATCCAGGGCCATGGCCACCGCCTCCCGAAACGGGACCACCCGGCGCTCGAAGAACTCGTCGTCATCGGCGGCGAGGGGATCGGGGGTGAGGTCCAGGCCCAGGAAGCAATGCGCCGTCTCGTCCAGGTAGGCGTTGGACGGGTAGAAGCGGGTGAGGAAGGTCAGACGACCGGCGCGATGGCCGCCCTCCTCACGCAGCTCGCGCTGCGCCGCGGCCTCGGGCGATTCACCGAGCTGTCCGCCGCCGCCCGGCAGCTCCCACGAGGCCTCGCGGGCGAGATGGCGGAACTGACGGATGAGGAGGACGTGATCGCGGTCGACGAAGGGCACTACCCCCACGGTCAGGCCCACGTGCAGCACCGGGTAGCGCCGCTCCGTGCCGTTGGGCAGCCGCCAGGCGTCCTCACGCAATGTGAGCTTTCCAAGATGCTGCAGCGTGGAGGAGCCGAGGAAGTGCCAGGTGCGGTCCATGCGAAGCCCTGGCCCGACATTATACTTGTGCTATCCTCCGGGACATGTCCTCCGACTCGCATGTGGAGCGCCTGATGGGCAAGCTGGTACGCGCGGTGGAGGTGTCACTGGAAGCGACCCAGGCCGCGCGCGATGCCGTGGCCGAGATCCTCAAGCGCGGGGCGGAAACGGGCATCCTTTTCTCGCGTCCCCGGGGCGGCGCGCCGGTCTCGGAGCTCGAGCTGACCGAGCGGGACCGCGACTTCCTCCGCTCACTCGGTATCCGACCCGATCGGGGCTAGGCCATGCGCGCGGTGCTCCTGCTGGCTGTCCTGGTCATCGCCTTCGTGTTCATCTCCCCGATGCTGCGTGGATGGCGGCTCCGGCTGGGCGGGGCCGAGACCGAGCGGCCCGATCCGCTCGTGAAGGATCCGTTCTGCGGCACCTATGTGGTGCGCTCGCGGGCGATTCGCCGGGAGAGCGGCGGCGAAGCGCTCCACTTCTGCAGCGTCGAGTGCGCCGCGCGCTTCGCGCGAGGCGACCGCCCGGTTTCCTGACTCGCGTGCCGTACCGCGTGCTCGTCTGCGACCTCGACGGCACCTTGCTCCTCGACCCGCCCGACCTCGATCCGGATCTCGTCGCGGGCTGCCGCCGGGCCGTCTCGCGCGGGCTCATCTTTTGCGTGGCCACGGGCCGCATGCCCCCCGGGGCCGAGCGGTACATCGCGGAGCTCGACGCGGCCGGACCCGGGGTCTTCTACAACGGCGCCCTTGTGCGCGATTCCGAGGACGGGCGCGACCTGATGCGCCTGACCCTTCCGCGCGGGCTCATCTGGCGGGCCCACGAGATCTTCGCTCACGCGCCCGTCAACCCCCTCTTCTATCGAGACGATCAGCTTTACTGTCTCGACGAGAGCTGGGCGGCCCGCCTCTACTCAGAGGAGCAGGCGGTGCCGCTGGAGGTCATCGACCAGCCGGCCGATTTCCTCAGCATGGGCGGGTTCGTCAAGTCCCTGTTCATCGGTCATCCCGAGACGCTTCCCATCGTCCGTGACGATCTGACGCGGGCCGTGGGCAAGGAGGCGCGGCTCGTCATGACCCGGCGAGACTACCTCGAGATGATTCCGCCCACGGCCTCCAAGGGCGCGGCCCTCCGCGTGGTGGCCGATCACCTCGGCATGCCCCTCGAGGACATCGTCGCGGTGGGCGATCAGGAAAACGATCTGGAGATGATCCTGGCGGCGGGTCTTGGCGTCGCCATGCCGCAGGCGCCCGAGGCCGTGCGGGCCAAGGCCGGGCGGGTGGCGCCAACGCCGGACAAGGGCGGGCTCCTCGCTCTGTTCCGAGAGATCCTGCCCGAATACTTCAGCTGATCTGGCGACCTCCGGCCGGGTTGGTCCGGGGCGCCTCGGCTCTCGTCAAATCCTTCGCGGAGTTAGCCTCCCGCTGAATCGGGGAATCCCTGACGGTCTCCAGGGATTCGTCCGGTTATACTGACCGAGACTCACGATGAGCGACGAGACCCCCACTCCTATCGCCCGACCGGCGGCGGAGCCGCCCGCGGCGAGCGAAGTCCTCGAGGCCCGGCGGCGCGAGACCACGGGACTCCTGGCCGTCGCCCGCGTGGTAAGCACCACGACTGATCTGCCCGAGGCTCTCCGGCTCATCTGCCGGGAGCTCGGGCGGCTCACGGGAGCCGAGACGGTGTCGGCCTATCTCCACGATGGCCGCACGAGCCTGCTCCGGCCCATTGCCGCTCATGGAGTGCCCAAGCAGGCCGTGGAGGCCCTCAGCACGACGGCGCTCTCGCTCGACGTGCCCGCCGTCGCCGAGGGGCTCTTCAGCCACGGGCACATCGTCTGGTCGGACGATGTCGCGGGCGATCCGCGCTTCGCCGTGCAGCCCTTCAAGCGCTTCCCCCACCAGGCCGGCCTGGTCATCCCCATCGTCCTCGACGGGAAGATCTCCGGCGCCTTCCATCTGATCTGGTGGGAGCAGCGCCGGCGCTTCGACGCGGCGGAGCTGGCTCCGCTCCAGGTCATCGGCGAGCAAGCGGGGATCCTCCTGAACCACGCGCGGCTGCGGGACGCCCTCGAGGGGCGCGCCATGCGGTTGCGGGCCCTGTCCCGCGTCAACCAGGTCGTCTCGTCCTCGCTCGACGAGCGCGAGGTCCTGGGCACCATCGCCCGCGCCGCCGCCGAGATGATGGGCGCGCCCTTCGTCTCCTTCTGGGTCGCCGACGAGGTGACGCATACGGTCACGCGACGCGCGGTCTCGGACGAGACACTGGCCGTGGGGCTGCCCGACGCGCCCGTCGCCTACGGCGAGGGCGCCCTAGGCTGGGTCGCCGAGCGTCGCCAGAACCTGGACGTGCCCGATGTGACGCGGGACGAGCGCTTCGTCTTCCGCGACTGGTGGGCCGCGCGCGGGTTCAGGAGCTTCCTCGGCGTGCCCGTCATGCTCGAGGGCTCGCTCCTCGCCGTGCTCGCGATCTGCGGTCGGGCCCCCCTCCATCTGGGACCCGACGAGCGCGAGCTCCTGGAGAGCTTCGTGGCGCAGGCCGCGGTCGCCGTGCGCAATATGCGCCTGTACGCGGAGTCTGCTCTCTACGCCAACCGGCTGGAGACCTTGACGGGCCTGAGCCGCACCCTGACCGCCTCGCTCGATCCCGAGACCATCCTGCCCGCCGTGGTGGACGCGGCCCTCACCCTCTTCCCCGGCGGCGCCTGCCAGCTCTGGACGCTCGAGGGCGAGCGCTTGCGCCTGCGCGCCGAATCCGGAGAGGAGCCGTCCGGCCCGCGCCGTGGGCCTCTCGAGCTCGCACTCGGCGAGGGCGTGGTCGGCGAGGTGGCGGCCCGCGGCCGCTCGATCTTCGTGGACGATCTGCCCGCCCGTCTCGCCACGAGGCCGGACCCGTCGCTGGCTCCGGCCTTCGTCAAGGCGGGGATGGTCTCGGCCGCCACCCTGCCCCTCCTCGTCGCGGGGCAGGCCGTCGGCGTCGTCTGCCTCATGAGCGCCACGCGCCGCACCTTCACCTCGAGCGAGACCAAGGTCATGGAGGCCTTTGCCGAGCACGCCGCGGTGGCCCTGACCAAGGCCCGGCTCTTCCAGGACATCCAGGACCGCCGGCGGGTGAGCGAGGAGCTCTACACCCTGACCGTGGGCATGATGCGCTCCATGGATGTCCAGCAGCGCGTCGACACCTTTGTCCACGGCGCGCGCGAGGCGCTGAACTTCGACCGGATCAGCGTGCTCCTCGCCGACCCTGATGAGCACACCTTCGTCGTCGCCGCGAGCAGCGATCCCGAGGCGGCGGGCCGCCGGGTGCTGCCCATCGCGGGCAGCGGCGCCCTCGAGCGAGCCTGGACCTCGGGCGAGACGGTCATGGTGCTGACGGATGCCGATCTCGAGGCGCTGCCTCCGCTGCACCTGGACCTGCGGGAGCACCCGCTCCTGAGGCTGCGACGCTTCGCCGCGGTGCCCCTGCGCTTCCAGGAGCGCTCGATCGGCGTCGTGCTCGTGGACAACAAGGGCAGCCGTCGGCCCATCATGCGGCGAGGCGTCGCCCAGCTCGAGCTCTTCTGCCAGCAGCTCCAGAGCCTGGTCTCCAACGCCCGCCTCTGGGCGGAGACCCAGCGCCGCGAGCGGGACGCCACCCTGCTCCTCGATGTCACCCGTCGGCTGTCCTCCACCCTCGATCTCGAGCAGGTGCTCGACATCATCACGGAGAGCACGCTCGGGGTCCTCGAGTGCGACGCCTCGGGCTTCTACCGCTGGGACGCGGCGCGAAACGGCCTCGTCTTCGTCCGCGGCCGCCATGTGCCCGAGGCCATGACGCGCGCCATCGTGCTGCGCGCCGGGGAAGGGGTGAGTGGCCGCGCCTACGCGGAGCGCAAGCCCTCCTGGACGGCGGACGCGCACGCCGACCCTTCCCTCGGCTATTCCCAGGCGACCCGCGCGGCCCTGGCCGTCGAGGGCGCCCCGCGCGCTTTCATCGCGGCGCCCATCGTCATCCGCGACGAGGTGTTCGGCGTGCTCATGGGCGCCTCGCGGGAGCCGCGCCTCTTCTCCGAACAGGACGTGCACGTGCTCTCGACCATGGCCGCCCAGGCCGCGGTGGCCATCGAGAATGCGCGGCTCTACACGGTGACCCAATACAATCTCGCCGGGGCGGCCCTCCTGAACGACGCGGCCCGCACGCTGCATCGCACGCTCGACGCCCGGCGTCTGCTTCCCGACGCGCTGGCCAGCCTCGGGCAGACCTTCAACGCGGTGGGCGCCGCCGTCATGCTTTTCGGCGACACGGGCTCCGGGCAGGCCAAGGTCATTCGCTGGGGCACCTTGCCCGAGGACGCCGTGCGCGCGCTCGCCGAGCCGCTGCGACGGCGGGAGGCGCCGCTCCTCGTACCGGACGTGACGGCACGTCCGGAGCTGCTCCCCGAAGGTCTCCTCGAGCGTGGTCCGCGCGGTCTGGCCGCCTTCCCGGTGCGCGGCCGGAGCCGGGTGCTGGGAGGTCTCGTCCTCGTCTTCGCGGGGCCGCGCTCGCTCTACGAGGCGGAGACCCGGCTGCTCGCCGCCTATGCCGACCAGCTCGCCATGGCCCTCGACAATGCCGCGCTGTTCGAGGAGGCGGAGAACAAGAAGACGCAGCTCGAACAGGTCTTCGCCTCGACCACCGACGGCTTTCTCGTGGCCGATCTTTCCGGTCGCATCGTCGCCTTCAACCGCCAGGGCGGTGACCTCCTGGGCATCTCCCCCGAGGAAGTCATCGGGCGCCCCTTCCATCGCCTCGTGGACGCGCTGGGGCCGGCCGTGGCCTGGGAGGCGGCGGGCGGGCGGGCCCTGGAGACCGTGATCACGGGCGGCCGGCCCGAGGCTGCCCTCGGCGATCTCGAGGTGCGCATGCCGGAGCCGCGCACGCTGGGATGGCGCGCGGCGCCCATGCGCGATCTGCTCGGCGGAGCCGTGGGCGTCACCATCACGTTCAACGACGTCACGCGGCAGCGCGAGATCGACCGGATGAAGACCGAGTTCGTCTCCACCGTGTCGCACGAGCTCCGCACGCCGCTGACGTCCATCAAGGGCT
Source organism: Candidatus Methylomirabilota bacterium (assembly GCA_036002485.1). Lineage (NCBI taxonomy): Bacteria > Methylomirabilota (SeqCode) > Candidatus Methylomirabilota bacterium. The sequence continues at coordinate 13,300 of DASYTI010000075.1, forward strand.
CGCTCCACCTGCTCCTGTCGGATCCCGCCCTCACCCTCGACCATACCCAGCGCCAGCTGATCGACATCTCCGTCAAGAACACCGACCGCCTCATCCGGCTCATCACCAATATCCTCGACATCTCCAAGATCGAGGCGGGCCACATCCAGCTCGACCTGGGGCCCCACCAGGTGGACGAGTTCGTGTCGGTGGCCGTGGACGGCATCGCGGCCTTCGCGGAGTCGCGCGGCATCACCATCACCGTCGACACGGATGCGGGGCTGCCGCCCCTCAAGGTGGATGTCGATCGCATGGTGCAGGTCGTCACCAATCTCCTGTCCAACGCCATCAAGTTCTCGCCCCCGGGCGGCAGCGTGAGCGTGACGGTGAAGCCCACGGGCCGAAAGGCCGAGCTGCGCGTGCGCGACCAGGGCCGTGGCATCGCCGCCGATGACATGGGCAAGCTCTTCAAGAAGTTCCAGCAGCTGGACGGTAGCAATGTCCGCTCGGTCGGGGGCACGGGGCTGGGCCTGGCCATCTGCCGGGGGATTGTCGAGGAGCACGGAGGCTCGATCGGGGTGGAGAGCCAGCTCGGCCAGGGGGCGACCTTCATCGTCAAGCTGCCCCTCCCGGTCGTGGAGGCGCCGCGGCCCGTCGACCGGGAATCCAGCGTGCCGAGCGGTCCGCTCATCCTGGTGGTGGACGACGAGCCCGACATCCGGATGCTCTTGCGGGACCAGCTCGAGCTGGAGGGATTTCGCGTGCTCGAGGCGGGCCGTGCCCTGGAGGCAGTCGAGATCGCGCGCGAGCGGCTGCCCGACCTCGTGACCATGGACCTGATGCTCCCGGACCTCGACGGCTTCGAGGCCATCCGCCTCCTGCGCGAGAACGAGCGCACGCGGGAGACGCCCGTGGTCATCCTGTCCGCCATCGAGCTGGGCGACGACGACACGCGCGCCTTGGGTCCCACCGTCCACCTCGCCAAGCCGTTTTCCTCCGCGGATCTCCTGGCGGCGATCCGCGCCAACCTTCGTGTGGATCGGAGCGTCGGCCGATGACCTCTTCGCGCATCCTCGTGGTGGACGACGAAGCGGACATCAGCACCATCCTCTCGGTGACCCTGCGCCGCGCCGGCTTCGAGGTCGAGACGGCCGGTGATGGCGTCGAGGCCATCGACCAGATCAGACGCCAGCCGCCCGACCTGGTGATCCTGGACGTGATGATGCCGCGCGCCGACGGCCTCGAGACCCTCAAGCGTATCCGCGAGCACGGGCCCACCGCGCAGCTGCCTGTCATCATGCTGACGGCCAAGACCCAGCTCGCGGACAAGATCCAGGGCTTCGATCGCGGCGCCGACGACTATGTCGCCAAGCCGTTCGAGCCGTCGGAGATGCTGGCGCGCGTGCAGTCGCTGCTGAAGCGCACGGCTCTGGCGCGCCTGACCGGCCCCCTCATGGGCGTGCTGGGCGACTGGTTCAATCGAGAAGGGGTGGCGCAGCTCACCCGCGATCTCGAGGCCGCGCGCGACATCCAGCAGCGCCTGCAACCTGCCGTGCCGTCCGCGCTGGCCGGTCTCGAGGTGGGCGCGCTCCTCCGCCCCTCGACCATGGTGGGCGGCGACTTCTTCGACATCTTCCCCATGGGCGAGCGGATCGGCGTGGCCGTGGGCGACGTCTCCGGCAAGGGCATCCCGGCCGCCCTGCTCATGGTCATGGTCCGCACCCTGTTGCGCGAGATCGCGCGGGGGCTCAGCGAGCCCGCGGAGGTCCTGGCCAAGCTCAACGCCTCCCTGTGCCGCGACATGCCGCCGTCCATGTTCGTCACCCTCGTCCTCGGCGTGCTCTTCCCGGGTCAGGTGGGACGCGTGGCCTTGGCCTCGGGCGGTCACCCGGAGCCGCTCCTCATGCGCGCCACCGCGAAGCCGGCCCCCGTGCGCGTGGGCGGCATGATCCTGGGTGTATTCGAGGAGACGGACTTCGAGCAGGTCGAGATCGATCTCGAGTCGGGCGATAGCGTCGTCCTCCTCACCGACGGTCTCATCGAGGCGCCGGACAAGGAGGGCAAGCGTCCAGGGCTGCCGCGGGCCCTCGAGGTCCTCGCTCGCTCGCGCGATCTCACGGCTCAGGGCCAGGCCGAGGCCCTGGCCGCCGACGTGCTCGAGCGCGGGGCGGCCCAGGTCCACGACGACATGACGACGTTCATCCTCAGGCGCCCCTAGACTAGGAGGCTGTTCAAGTAGTTCGCATGCCCTCGCGAGCAAGAACGTTCGGCTTCGAGCGCCGGCTTGGCCGGCGCAGTTGTCAGATTGCTTGCCTCGGACGGCGGGGCCCCAGCCCCACGACGTCCTGCGGCTCGCACTGCGTCGGGGGGAGGATTCGGAAGGGGGGCGGAGCCCCCCTCCGAGATACTTAGGAGGCGGCCGTGCCCAGAGTGCGCGAGATCGAAGACGACGGCGGCGATCCCATCTTGAAGGAAGTCTTCGCTCGACAGCATGAGCTCTTCGGGGGCCTACTGAATCCGACCAAAGTTCTCGCGCACTGCCCGCCTATCCTCAAGGCGGCCGCCCAGCTCTCAGCCTCCATCGAGAAGTCCGGCCGGCTGCCCGCGGAGCTGCTGCCTCTGCTCTATCTCCGCGTGGCGCTGATCAATGGGTGTCCGTTCTGAATTGACATCAACGCATCCCGGGGGATGCAGGCGGGGGCGGACGAGGACAAGGTGAGAGAGGTGCCGACCTGGCGCGAGAGCACGCGCTTCTCGACCATGGAGCGCGCGGCCCTCGAATACGCGGAGGCCATGACCATCACGGGCCAGAAGGTGAGCGACGAGCTTTTCGCCCGCCTCCGGACCATCTTCGACGAGGGGCAGATCGTCGAGCTCACGGCCGCGGTGGCCCTCGAGAACTTCCGCAGCAAGTTCAACGTGCCGCTGGGGATCGAGGCGCAGGGGTTCTGCACGATTACACCCCGCGCATCGAGCGACGCGGAGAGTCACCGCTCGTGACCGAGCGACGGCTGCTTGCGGCACCCCAGCGGCACCCGGGTTCTTGTCGTGACGCGCAGTGCGCGCGCAGGCAGGTCTGGCTCACATTCCCATTCGTGGGAGAAGCCCGCGCCGCGTAGAGGTTCGCATCCCTTCAAGTGGAAACATCCAGCCTTTGGGTTTATGAGGGGAATTCGTAGCCCTGCGACAACCAACCTCGCCTAGCTAGCAAATTCGGGCGCCTGAGGTGGCTCTCACGTGACGGTTCCCGACGCGATTGGCGCGACTATTCTGGACAGAAATCGAAGAGATGCTCTGGTGGCAACACGCAATCCGATGCGAATCGCAGACTTACAGGGGGCCTCCGTGTGGCACGGGGACTGCGTGCTCTGGATTGGTATGGCCGATGTAGACCGGCCGAGAGATCGAACCAATCCAAGATTGTGGGAGGTTCAAATGATGCGCCTGCGGACATTGGCGTTTCTGTTGCTCGCGGGTCTGATTTTCATTCCGGCTGGGCAAAGCAGTGCACAGGTCAAGTACGTGGACGAGCAGGGCAACACGCACTACGTGCAGCTGGATTCGATGGTGCCAGAGCAGTACCGGGCGAAAGCTAAGCCCATCGGCCGGCTGCCGACGGTTCGCGCCGAAGGCGCGCAGGGCGGCAGACCGTACACTGGTCTATACGGCTCATACGGCGGTAATAGCGGCCCGTCGAGGGTGGATCGAGAGGACGAGGCGAACGCGCAGCGCATGCGGAGCGCGGCTGAGCAGAACCTCCAGCAGAAGCGTGAGGACAAGGCCAGGCAGGACGAATTCAATCGCTGCGTGGGGACCAAACGAACTTGCTTCTAACAGCAGTCCAACGTCTCCTGCTCCAACACGGAGGGCGAGCGATGAGCGCCCGCCGTCTCAACCCGATGGACGAGTCCGCGATCGTCCAGTGCGTGCTTGCCTCTTTCATGGTGATAGGCGTGATGGTCTACCTTATCGGTATCTCATGGTGATGGGCGCGGTGATTTACCTTATCGGTCAGACCAGGGACCGCCCCGGCACGCTCAGGCGGGCTCAGCGACCGGGCGCCAGTGCTCCTCGATCCGATCGATCAATCCCTTCTCATCCTTGACGAGCTTCTTGCTGAAGTCCCAACCCGCACCGGGCGACATATCCTTCTCGGCTCTGGCCTCGTGGGGCTGGGTGGAATCGCATGGAGACAACACCGCCACAAGGCCTAGCAGCATCGACAGGACGGTGTCGTCCCCGCGAGCGTCGAGCCCCCTCGCCGCTCGTGGTGTTTTCAGAAGCGCCTTGGGAATCACGCGCAGGGATCAAGCGTTCTTTTAAGGAAGTCTTCGCCCGACCGCATGAGCTCACCAGCTCGTTCGTGAGGAAACCAGCTCCCGACCGGAAGCGTCGCACGGGCGCGCGCCGGCCCACTGAGCGTACGCGTCGAGTGAGAAGCGGGTGGAAGAGGCGATCTGCTGGGCATCGTCAAAGTCGTGAACCCAGACGCGCCGCTGCGCGCACAATCGGATCGAGTGTGCGTGCACGCCGAAATAGTCTCCCCTCCCTTCCAGATGATCCATGCGGTCGGGGTATGTCGCGAGGACGTGATCAGGCCGACCGTATACTTCCGTGATCTGCGGATCCGTTCGGAAGTATCAGCCGAACCTCGGGATCCGGCCGGACCGTTCGGCCAAGCTCGTCCGCAATTGTTGGGCGAACTCGAACATCGCGGCGTAGCCTGCCCAGTCGGCGGGATCCGACCGTGAGAGCTGAAACGCGTCGGGTTCTACGTCGAAGCTCAGGAAGGCGGGTATTTGCCCTCGTGGCCATCCTCGCGTACCGGCACGGAATGGATCCACGCCTGACCGCCCGTCAGCGCGGCCGCGGCGGCGGCTCGGCGGGGAAGCTCGCTCGGCCCCGCACGATGATCTCGAACACCTCGTGGCCCCCGGCGGAGCACAGCCCTTCTTCCAGAATCTCGCATTGCCCTTTGCGGAGGACGGCATAGAGGAATCTCGCGAGATGGACGTGCTGCTCGGGCTTGACCTTGGCCGCCGCGGCCAGATGGGCGACGCAGTAGCCGAGGGGAAGACTTCCCGGCAGCTGACGCTGCAGCACCGCCAGGACTCGTTCCTCCTGCGACCGTGACAGCACCATGGGTCGCGCGCTACCGCGCTGCGGGTGACGGCGTCATGAGCAAGATGGTCCTCCGCTCGGAGAACAGCAAGATCAAGGCCACGCGACAAGACCACGCACAATCAGCCGGTTAGACGGCGCGTGGGCGAGGCTCTGACGGAGAAGGTCAGAGGAAGTGACGTGGGGCCTCAATGGACGCCGGCGGGTCTCCCGCGACGCAAGAGGACGATGAGATACCCCACGATGGCGAGATTGATGGCGATGACGATCAGCCGCGTCAAGGTCACGTGTCTCGACAGCTCGTAGAGCTCGAGCGGGATGAACGAGCCCGTGACGATGACGGTGAAGTATTCGGCCCAGCGCTGTCGAAGCAGGAGCCCGATGCCTTCCGTCAGCAGCAACGCGGCATAGCAGAAGGTGCCGAGGCTGATGGCTTTCAGCTTGCGGTCGTCAACAGAGAGGAGCCTCGTCAGCACACGATCGGCATAGCGATTGTCCGGGTCTACGTGGACGTGCTCGAACCACCCGGCGACCACGTCGGCCACATCCTTGTGCAGCATGTGCAGCGCTCCGACACCGACGGCCACCAGCATGAGGCCCTTGGCGAGCTTGAAGCCGCCGATGACCCAGAGGGCCCTAGGGCCCGAGCGCATGAAGGTCCTCGACTTTTGCATGGGTCGAGAGTAGCAGAGGCTCGCCGAGCGCCTGGCACGCTCTGCCGCGAATCTCGCGGATTTCCCGCGAGAAACTGACCGCGCCAGGAACTCCCGGCCGACGGCCGGATGATGATATTCTGACCAGGCCATGTGCGGCATCGTCGGCTACGTCGGGGACAGCTTCGCCGAGATCGTGGTGGTGGACGGTCTCAAGCGCCTGGAATACCGGGGCTATGACTCTGCGGGTCTCGCCGTGCCTCTCCACGGCGGTCTCAAGCTCCTCCGCCGGGTCGGCAAGATCGTCAATCTGGAGCGCGAGGTGCTCCGGGAGCCCCTGCAAGCGCACGTGGGCATCGGCCACACCCGCTGGGCCACCCATGGCGCGCCGACGGAGGCCAATACCCACCCGCATACGGACGCGGCGGGACAGATCGCCGTCGTGCACAACGGGATCATCGAGAACTATCTCGAGCTTCGCCGCGAGCTCGAGGCGGCGGGACATCATTTCACCTCGGCCACCGATACCGAGGTCGTGCCCCATCTGGTGGCCGCGGGCCTGGCCCGGGGGCTCGACCTGGTGGAGGCCTTCCGGGCGGCCCTCCGGCGTCTCGAGGGCAGCTTTGCCCTCGGTCTCGTCTCGGCCGCGCATCCCGACGTGATTCTCGGCGCGCGCCGCTCGAGTCCGCTCGTGGTCGGCTATGGCGAGAAAGAATTCCTCCTCGCCTCCGACGTCCTCGCCATCCAGTCCTACGCCGAGGCGGTGAGCTATCTCGAGGACGGCGACGTCTGCGTGATCGACGCCTCGGGGGTCGGGCTGAGCGACCTCGAGGGGCGGCATGTGGAGCGGCCCCGCCACAAGGTGGATCGCGAGAGCCTGGCCGTGCGCAAGGAAGGCTATCGCCACTTCATGGCCAAGGAGATCCACGAGCAGCCGCGCGTGCTCGCCCAGACCATCTCGGGCCGCATCGCCGACAGTGGCCGTGACGTGGTGCTCGACGGCGTCGGCCTCACGGGCGACCAAGTCCGCGAGCTCGAGCATGTCCAGATCGTGGCCTGCGGGACGTCATGGCACGCCGGGCTCCTCGGCCGCTATCTCATTGAAGGGCTGGCGGGCATCCCGGTTCGTGTGGACTACGGGTCAGAATTCCGAGGGCGTGCCGCGCTTCTGCCCAAGCGCTCGCTCTTCCTCACCATCTCGCAGTCGGGCGAGACCGCCGACACGCTCACCGCGCTTCGGGGCATCCGCGGGCAGGGGGTGCGGACGCTCACGGTCTGCAATGTGCCGACCTCCTCCATGGTCCGGGAGTCCGACGATGCGGTGCTGACCCTGGTCGGCCCCGAGATCGGCGTCGCCTCGACCAAGGCCTTCACGGGCCAGATCCTCGCCCTCGCCCTCCTGGCCGCCCACTGGGGCGTGACGCGAGGGACGCTCAGCCCGGTGGAGGCGCAGAATTTCCTCGAGCATCTCGTCCGGCTCCCGGGTCTGGTGGAGCACGCCTTCACCGTCGAGCCGGCCCTGCTCGAGGAAGCCCGCATCCTGGCGGAGGCGCGGAGCGTCCTCTACCTCGGGCGGGGCATCAATTACCCCGTGGCCCTCGAGGGCGCGCTCAAGCTCAAGGAGCTTTCGTACATCCACGCCGAGGGCTATCCGGCGGGCGAGATGAAGCACGGGCCCATCGCGCTGATCGACCCCCGCTTCCCCATCGTGGCCGTGGCGGGGAGCGGTCAGGATCAGGTCAAGCTCTTGTCCAACCTCTCGGAGGTCCGGGCGCGCGAGGCGCGGGTCACGCTCGTCACCACGGATCCCGAGATGCCGGCAAGCGCCGCGGACCGGATCATCGTGGTGCCGCGGACCTCGCCATGGCTCGAGCCCATCCTTCTCGTGCTGCCCCTCCAGCTCCTGGCCTATCACACGGCGGTGCTCAAGGGCTCGGACGTGGACCAGCCGCGCAACCTCGCCAAGAGCGTGACCGTCGAATGACGCGTCCGACCGCCGACGGCATCTTTTCCATGACGAGCGAGGCGGGAGAGCTCGTCCGCCTCCGGAAGTGGCTGCGCGAGGAGCTCGAAGGGCATGGCCTCCCGCGCCCCGACCAGTCGAACCTGCTCCTGGCCGTGGGTGAGCTCTGCAACAACTCGATCCAGCACGCCTATGAGGGTCAGTCCGGAAAGCCCATCCGTGTCTCCGTGCGGGCCTCCGAGGAGGCGCTGACGATAGAGGTCGAGGACTTCGGCAAGCCCTTCGACGCCGAGCAATACGAGGCGCCGAACCTGGAGGCCGTGCCCGACCACGGATACGGTATCTTCCTGGTGAAGACGATTGCCGATAACCTCTCCGTGGACATTGCCCGGGAACGCGGCACCCGGTGGACCATCGTCAAATACCGCCCCGGCCGTGGTCCTGCGGCCGGTAAAGAGGGCGGGGCGCCCCGTTCGTGAGCGGAGGAGAGCATGGACATTGATGTGACCCAGTCCAGTGAGGTGACCGTGGTCGCGCCGAAAGGCGACCTGGACATGGCGGCCGCGGACCAGGTGAAGCGGACGCTCGGCGGGCTCATCGGGAAGGGTCAATCCCGGCTCGTCATGGATCTGGGCGGCGTGGGTTATATCGACAGCTCGGGCATGGGCGTGCTCGTCGCGGCCATGAAGCAGGCTCGTGCCGCGGGCGGTGACGTCCGGCTCTGCGGGCTGCAGGAGGACGTCCGCGCCATCTTCGAGATGACCCGCCTGATCAAGGCCATGAGCGTCCACCCGACACGTCAGGAGGCGCTCGCCTCTTGGCGCTAGGTGGCTCGGAGGAGGGCTCCGCCCCCCTTCCGGAGCCTCCCCCCGACGCAGTGCGAGCCGGAGGACGTCGCGGGGCTGGGGCCCTGCCGTCCGAGGCGAGCAATCTGAGAATTGCGCCGGCGAAGCCGGCGCTCGAAGCAGAACATTCCCGGTCGGGAGGACATGCGAACTACTCGAAGAGACCGCTAGGCCGCCGGCTGCTCGCCGTCACCTTGGCGATCATGTCCGGCGGCACCGCATGGGCCGACCCATCGGCCACCGGCCCTCTCGGCGGCATCAAGACCTGGGCCGTCTACTATGGGGCAGCGCCCGAGACGGCTGCCGATCTCGCCCGTTTCGACCTCGTCGTCCTCGATCCCACCCGGCACCCTCCGCTGAACAACGTGAAGAGCCACGGCGCTTTGCTGCTCATGTATGTGAGCTTGGGTGAGGTCAATATCCACTCTCCGGCCTATCCGTCCATCGCCGCCGAGCCGTGGGTTCTCGCTCCCAATCCGAACTGGCCCGAGACGCGGCGACTCGACCCGCGCGCACCGGCCTATGAGCGCTGGCTGCTCGAGCAGGTGGTGCCGGCGGCCCTGACGGGCCCGGTCAACGGGCTCTTTCTCGACACCGCGGATACGCCCATCGAGCTCGAGCGCGCCGAGCCGGGACGCTACGGTGGGGCGACCGCGGCGCTCGAGCGGGTGCTGGGCGTCCTGCACCGGGCGCATCCACGAGCGCTGCTCGTCCTCAACGGCGGGCTGCCCCTCGTCGAGCGTGGCCGCCCCATGCTGGCCGGCGTGGCGGTCGAGTCGATCTGGACCGAGTACGATTTCAAGGCCCGGCGGTATCGGGCCCGCGCCCCCGGCGCGGCGCGCGAGCGCGCGGGAGCCCTCCGACGCGTCACCGCGCTCGGGCTGCCCGTGCTGGCTCTGGAGTACGCTCCGCCCGATGACCCCGCCTGGACGCAGAGCCTGATCCGCGAAGCCCGAGCCGCGGGCCTCATTCCCTATATTTCTACGATCGGACTGGACAAAGTTTTCACTCAGACGCTACGCTAGGGGCCGATGCCCGAGGCGGTGCTATCCCGGCGCGCCCTGCTGAAGGGGACATTGGCGACGGGAGCACTGACCCTGGGTCCGCGCCCCGCCGCCGGGGGACGCCGCGCCGAAGTGACGCCGGCCGATGGCGAGCTGCCTCGACGGGTCCTCGCCCTCTACAAGTCCGCTGAGCTCTACAATGCCGTCGAGGGCGCCCGCCCCAAGACGGCCTGGCTCAACGAGGTCCACGCCTGGGCCCAGATGCCGCTCAACTGGCTCGGGCTCGTCGTCGACTACCACGACGTCACGCGTGGCCTCCCCGATGAAGCCCAGATGGACCGCTACCGTGGCGTGCTGACCTGGTACCAGACCGAGGAGATCGACGACCCCCTCGGCTATCTCCAATGGCTGGCCGCACAGATCCGCGCGGGCCGCCGCGTCGTGATCCTCGGCAACCTCGGGGCGTATCGAGATCGCAACACCCTCAAGACCCCCGGATTGGACGAGATCTCCCTGGCCCTCATGCCCACCGGTCTCGAGTTTCGTGGCCGCTGGACGGGCAACTCGCGAGTCATCGAGCTTCGCCAGAAGAATGCCGCCATGGTGGAGTTCGAGCGAGCGTTGCCGCCCGCCCTGCCGAACTACTATCAGGTCGTCTCGCGCCGAGCCGACAACCGTATTCACCTCACGATTGGCCGCAAGGACGCGCCCGACTCGGACAGCCACCTGGTCGTGACGGGCCCGTGGGGGGGCTTCGCGGGGGACGATTATGTCCGCTACCAGCAGGCCGTGCCCTATGCCGCGCCGAGGGCCGGGGGCAGCGCGCGCGTGGACGCCTCCTACCAGCAGCTCGAGGCCTTTCGCACGCGCTGGTGGATCAACCCCTTCGCCTTCTTCGAGGCGGCCCTGGGCCTCGAGGACTGGCCCCGGCCCGATGTCACCACGCTCAATGGCCGGCGCCTCTTCTACAGCCACATCGACGGCGACGGCATGCGCAATGTCTCGGAGGTGCGGCCCCAGGCCCTGTCCGGCGAGATCATTCACGACGAGATCCTCGCCAAGGTGCCGCTGCCCGTCTCCGTCTCGGTCGTGGTGGCCGAGGTCGATCCCGAGCTCCTGGGCTCGGCACGAACCCAGGCCCTGGCGCGCGCCATGTTCGCCCTGCCCAATGTCGAGGCGGCCAGCCATTCCTTCACGCACCCTCTCGACTGGGAGCGGCGCACGCGAAGCTTCGATCTGCCGCGCCTGCCGTACTCCGTGGAGACGGAGATCGCGGGCTCCGTCCGCTACATCGACGAGCGGCTCCTGCCCCGCGGCAAGCGCGTCCGGCTCTTCCAGTGGTCGGGGTCGACACGGGTGACCGAGGAGGCTCTGGCTCTCGTGGAGCGACTGGGGCTGCCGAACATCAATGGCGGCGATTCCATGTTCGATCGCGAGTGGCCCTCCTATACGAAGGTGGCCCCGCTCGGGCGCCAGGTCGGGAAGTACTGGCAAAGCTACACGTCAGCGGCCAACGAGAACCTGTACACGAATCTCTGGGCCGGGCCCTTCTACGGCTTCCGTCACGTCCTCGAGACCTTCAAGAGCACCGAAACCCCGCGCCGGGTCAGCCCCGTCAATGTCTACTATCACTTCTACTCGGGCGAGCGCGTGGCCTCGCTGGCCGCCCTGCGTGTCGTTTACGAGTGGGCGAGGCGACAACCGGTAGCTCCGGTCTTCACCAGCGAGTATCTCGCCATGGTGGAGGGCTTCCGCACGGCCCGCGTCGCTCGCGCGGGCGCGGGGTTTCGTGTCTGGGATCATGGCGCGCTCCGGACTATTCGGTTCGACGCGGGTCGGTTCGACGCTGGTCGATTCCACGGCGGCCCCGCGGCCGTGGACATGGCGAGGTCACGCGGGGTGCTGGGCTTCACCCGCCATCAGGGCTCGCTCTACGTCCACCTCGAAGGATCGGGTGAGGCGCTCATCGTGCTCGCCGCCACGCCCGGCCCCGGTCCCTATCTGGCGAACGCCAGCCACCGCGTGTCCCGGTGGCAGCCGAAAGACCTCAGCTTCAAGATCGACGGAGTCGGCGCCAAGTCCGCGGAGATCGGAGGCCTGCGGGCGGGGGAGGAGCGGCAGGTCGAGATCATCGGACGCGAAGCCACGCGCCGCGTGCGTGCCCGCGTCTCGAGCGACGGCCTCCTCGCGCTCTCCCTCGGCGACAGCCCGGAAATCCAGGTCCGCGTCCAGTGAGCCTCAACAGGTGGAAGGTATGGGGATCCGTGATCGGGGTTCTGCTGCTTCTGGCTCTCGTCACGCCGTCCCCGACCGACCTCGGGTGGGCCTATCTCTCGCGGCGCGAGTACGTGCTCGCGCGCGAGACCTTCGTGGAGCAGCTCCGCCGCGACCCCTCCGACCCGCAGACGTGGGTCGGCCTCGCCGCGGTCTACGAGGCGCTCGGGGACCCGGAGCGACAGATCGCGGCGCTCGAGACGGTGGTCCGCCGCTTCCCGGGCCGCCGCGACGCCCGCGTGCTTCTCGCCGATGTCCACGAGTGGAACCGCGAGCCCGAGAAGGCCGTCCGCGTGCTGGCCCAGATGCCGCCCACGGGGGAGGCGGCGGACCAGCCGCGGCTCATGCGACTTCTCGGTCTCTCGCAATGGCTGGGTCAGTACGATCTCATGCTCACCTCGCTCCACGAGATCCTCCGGCTGGGGCCGACGGTGCGCGACACCCTCGAGGATCTCGTGGTCTCGGCGCGTGTCCTCGGCCAGCAGGGCGAGGTGCTGCCGGCCCTCGTCGCCTATGCGGAGCGCCGGCCCGCGGACGCGGATGGCCAGCGGCTCCTCGCCGAGGTCTACGATTCGCTCGGCGACGAGAAGCAGGCGCTCGATCGCTGGCGCATCGTGGCCCGTCTCCATCCTCAAGACGCGGCGGCGCGCGCGCGCCTCCTGCCCGAGCCGGGCACCTCCGCGCCCGTCGAGGAGCTGGCCCTCCTCGAGCGCGCTCGGGAAAGCGATCCGCGGAACGAAGCCGCGCGGCGCCGCCTCGTCGAGATCTACCGCGCGGCCGGCGATGTCCCGCGCGCCATCCAGATCCAGCGCGAGCTCGTGGCGCTCCGGCCCCGGGACGCCGAGGCTCTGGTCGCCCTCGGGGCGCTCCTGGTCGCGCAGGACCGCGGGCGCGAGGCCATCGGCGTCTACGAGCGGGCCCTCGAGCTCGAGCCGGGTCTCGCGAGCCTGGAGACGACGCTCGCCCAGCTCTACGAGTGGACCAACCAGCCGGCCCGGGCCGCCGCGCTGCTCGAGCGAGCCTCGGCGGCGCGTCCCGGCGACCGGGCATTGGCCGAGCGCGTGATCGCGGCCGCCAGCGCGGCGGGAGACACCGACAAAGCGGTGGCGGTCCTGGATCGGCTCGCCCGGCTCTTCCCCGATGACCCTCGCTATGCCCGCCGCGCCGCGGATGCTCTGGTGGCCGCCAATCGCGTGCCCGAGGCCATTCCGCGCCAGCGCGCCATGGTCGAGCGCGAGCCCGGCGCGCTGGAGCCCGCCCTGAGACTCGCCCAGCTCTACGAATGGACAGGCCGGGAACCCGACGCCATAGGCGTGTACGAGAGACTGGACCGCGCAGGCACGCTTCCCGATGCCGCCGCGGTCAGGCTCGCCGAGCTCTACCGTTTTCAGAACCGCCCGGCGGACTTCGTGCGGCTGGCGGAGCGGCTCCTGTCGCGACGCCCGGACGATGCGGCGCTGCGGAAGGAGGCTATCGACACGGCGGTGGGACTCGGCCGCGCCGACCTGGCGCTTCGGCTGCTCCGTCCTCTGGTCGACCGGCAGCCGGCCGACGAAACACTCGCCCTTCGCTATCTCGGTCTCGCGACCGAGGCGAAGCGCACGGAGGACGGGCTCGGGGTATGGCGACGATACCTGGCCGCGACCCCCGGGCCGAAGATCGAAGCCCGGCTCAAGGCCGGGCGCCTCCTCTCCGATCTCGGACGGCCGAACGACGCGATCGCCGAATACGAGGCGGTGCTCGCGGCGGGTGGCGACAAGCCGGACGCGGCCGCGAACGTGAGCGCCCGGCTGGCCCTGGCCGAGCTCTACGAGGCGACGGGCGCTCCCGCCAAGTCTCTGGCCCAGCTCGAAGCTCTCCAGCGGCTGCGGCCGCGCGATCCGGCCATTCTGCGAGAGATAGGCCGGAGAAGCCTCGCCCTGTCCCGCCAGGATGCCGCCTTGCGCGCCTATCAGGCGCTGCTCGAGCGGGAGCCCGATGACCTCGAGGCCCTCAAGAGGGTCGGCCAGCTCCTGTCCTGGAGCGGCGACCGACCGCGCGCGAGACAGGCGCTCGAGCGGTTCAATCGTCTCAAGGGCGGCGACTACGAAGTGCACTACCTGCTGGGCGAGATCTACACGGCCGAGCACGATGAGGGACGTGCCCGGGCCGAGTACGAGAAGGCCTTGCGGCTTCTCCCACCACGGTCAGCCACGAGATAGGCCGACCACCTTGGTCCGGCTCCTGGTCGCCCTGGCAATCGCGGCGGCCGGAGTCGCCCCTGCCGCCGCTCAGGCGCCGTCGGCCCAACCAGCGCCGCCGGCCCGAGAAGAAACTCGTGAGGCCGAGATCATCCGCGCCCGCCTTCTCTCGCGCCTCGGCCGAACGGAAGAAGCTCTGGCCGCTTTCGGCATCCTTCTCGCCAAGTACCCGGACGACCAGGCCCTGCGGGCGGACCATGTCGAGTTCCTCCTCGATTCGGGCTTCACGGACCGGGCGGAAGGCGAGCTCGGCCGGCTCCTGCTGTCGGACCCGCGCTCGGCCAGGGTCCGACGGCTGCAGGCGCGCCTCGAGCTCGAACGCGGCGCGCCCAGTCGAGCGGCGGACATCCTGGCCGCGCTCGTGGAGGAGTCTCCGGACGACCTCGGTCTCCGCGCCGATCTGGCCTCGGCCCGGGTCGCCGCCGGGCGCTGGGCGCAGGCGCTGTCCATCTACTCGGACCTGCTGGAGCGGAGTCCCGACCATGACGACTGGCGAGCGGCTCATCGAGATCTCCTCGCCGGGTACTCGCCGCGTCTGCAGTACAGTCATCTCAGCCTCTATCAGCAGCAGGCCTCGCATCACGTCGACGAGTTCACCTGGAAGGCCTGGGTCGCCCAGCAGTGGTGGGTGCGGGCAGGAACCCGCTACGGCCACTATCACCAGCAGGCGAGCTCCGGGGAGCCAGCCTTCAACGAGTACATCGTCACTCCGCTCGTCGAAGTCGGCTTCCAGGCCACCAGACGTCTCCTCCTCCGCGCCGGGCTGGAGGAGCCCATCCGGCACGAGACGGCCCAGACGACGTTGAGGCTGGGCGGAGCCTTCGATGATGGCCGCCTGCTGACGCTGACTCTCGACGCGGCCGTCCACGAGATCGTGACCAATCCCGTGGTGGCCATCCCGCTTCGCGGCACCCGGGACCGCGCGACGCTCGATCTCAGCCGGCGTCTGACCGACCGCGCGGTCGTCTTCGCCCACTACGAGTACCGGAACTACCGCGCCTCGGGCGAGGAGCTCGGGCACACGTGGGAAGGCGGGGGCCGGGCCGAGGTCGCGCTCTGGCACGAGCATCCGTTGCAGGTCACCCTCGCCCCGCAGCTCTTCTTCGAGGAGTACACGCCGGTGGCGGGAAGCCCGCTCCGCGAGCAGATCGGCTTCATACGCCGTCGCGACATGCTGGGCATGGGACTGCTCATCGGCTGGGAGGTGCTCCAGGGTCTGCGGGTACAGGTCGGCTCCACCGGGCACCGAGATCTCCACCGGCAGGTCAGCTCCTGGGAGGCGCTCGGCGAGGTGCGGTGGCGAATTCGGCGCTGGGTCGAGATGCGCGTGCTCTATAATCGGAACACGGACGGAGGCCTGCTCGGGGGGACAGAACAGCTCTTCACCGCCAATCTGGAGATCCTCTACTGACGTCCAGGGAGAGTGGGACGGAGACGGCGCAGCGCGGGGCGCGCACGGCACTGGCGCTGCTGGCGACGCTCCTCCTGCTCTCCTGCGCGGGCCCCAGCCAGGAATGGACCCGCCCCGGCGCCGCGCGGATAGGCAAGCTCGCCGTGCTCCCCTTCGAGAACCAGACCAGCGCCGTCCGGCCCGGCGCCTCCGTCTCCGAGCTGCTCGTGTCCGAGCTCCTGGCCTCGGGGCCGGTGGCCGTGATGGACCCGAGTGAAGTCGCCGATCTCCTCCGCCGCGAGAACCTCGATCCCGCCGATGCCGGGCGCTTGCCCTCGGCCCAGCGTATGGGTCGTCTCCTGCAGGTGTCTCACGTCCTCCAGGGCGCCGTGACCGAGTTCCGCTACCGGCCGGGTCTCTCCGAGACGCCCGTCGTCGGCGTGACCGCACGGGTCGTCGATGTCGCCACGGGCGAGCTGGTGTGGACCGCGAGCTACGCGCGGTCCGGATCGTCCTGGCGGCAGGAGGGTCTGTCGAGCGTGGCCCAGTCCATTGCCCGGGACATGGCCGCGCATCTCTCCGGCGCGCTGGGCGACGCCCGGGCGCGGTAAGCGCCGGGTGAGCGGCGCCCTCCCCCGCGTCGAAGCGTATCTTCTCGAGCTCGCCGCGGGGATCATCGTGCTCGCCATCGCCAATGTCCTCTTCCTGCCGCACGATATCGGCTATCTGGGCTGGCAGCCCAATCCCGCGCTCGCCCTGGTGGCCGTCATCGCGGCACGCCACGGGCTTCGCGAGGGGATCATGGCGGCGCTCGTGATGTCCGGTCTCGAGCTCGCGTGCCGGCTGGGCCGCGCCGAGGACCTGTCCTGGAGCATGATGCGGAGCCTGCAGACCTACGTCACCCCCCTCCTGCTGCTGAGCACGGGCTTCCTCCTGGGCGCGATCCGGCAGGAGCGCCGGCGAGACACGGAGAGCCTGGGACGGCGCGTGCGCGAGCTCGAGGACGAGCTCGCCGACCAGGCCGTCCGCTTCATGGCCGCCTCCGAGGCCAAGCACGAGCTCGAGAGGCGCGTGGCCGACGAGGGCGCCTCGCTCTCGAATCTCTATGCCGCCGCCCAGGCCCTCGAGACCCTCGACATCGATCGGCTCTACCCGGCCATTCCCCAGACGGCGCGGCGTTTCCTGCAGGCCGACGCCTGCCAGCTCTATCTGCTCGACGGCGACGTCTTGCGGCTGCGCGCCGCGGAAGGCGCGCCGCCGCCCCTCACGGAGCTCAACCCGGGCGAAGGGCTCGCGGGGCTGGCCATCCGTCAGGGTAAGGCGCAGAGCCTGCGCGATCTCATGACGGTCTCCACGGCCGAGGAGCTTCAGCGCGCGCCCTTTGTCATGGCGGCGCCGCTCACCGGCCGCGAGGGCGCCCTCCTGGGCTGCCTCACCGTGACCCGCCTGCCCTTCCTGCGTCTCAATCCCGTCGCCCTGGACCGGCTCGGACTCGTGGCCAACTGGGCGGCCCTCGCCGTGGACAATGCCAGGACACACGAGCGCACGCGCGCCCGCACCATCCAGGACGATCTCATTCGCGCCTATACGTATGCCTACTACCAGCAACGGCTCGAGGAGGAGGAGGCGCGCGCCGCGCGCTACGATCGGCCTCTCTCCGTGGTGATCTTCCGCATCCAGCGGCTCGAGCTCGTGGCGCAGGCGCGCCGGGCCGAGCTGGGGCGCGTGCTCTCGCTCGTCTTCAATCACGCGCTCCGGGACGTGGACATCGTCTGCCGCTACGCGACCGACGATGCCTTCGCCGTCATCCTGCCCGAGACGGGAGCCGAGGGCGCCGCGGTCGTGGCCGCCCGCATCGACCGCGAGATCACCGCCTTTCAGTTCGCGCCCTATGCCGACGAGGACCGCGACCTCGAGTTCTCGGTCCGCGTGCTGCCCGTGCGGGAGCCGGGGCAGAGTCCGCGGGCATGACCCGCGGCCTCCTGGCTGTCCTGGCCGCGCTGATGGAGGCGGGGGCCGGTCTCGCGCTCTGGGCCGCCGGCATGGGCATGCTTCCCCTGGCCGCCGCCCTCCATGGCCTGGCCACTCTGTCCGCCGCCTGGGCGCTGGCCGAGCGCACCCGGCCCGACGAGAGGCTCTATGTCTTCGGCACCGTGCTCGCTCTGCCTGGCCTGGGGCTGCTCGGCGTCGCCGGCGTTCGACTCTGGGCCGTGCTGGTCCCGCCCACGGGAATCTACGAAGACATGCACTCGGAGATGGGCGACCTGCCCGCGCCCGCCCTGCCGCCCGAGTCCGTGGACCGCGTCTCCGAGTGGGTACAGCAGCAGGTGTCCGTGCAGCCGCTCGCCGATCTCATTCGCGCGGGTGACCCTCGCACCCAGCGCTGGGCCATCGACCTGCTCGGCCGGCGAGGCGACGGCGCGGCCGTGGATCTGCTGCGCGAGGCGCTGGGGGCCGCCGACCGCGACGTGCAAATGGCGGCCTCCGCGGCCCTCCAGCGCGTCGAGGAACGACTGACGCGGGAGATCGCCCGCGGCCAGGAGCGCCTTCGAGAAGAGCCCGATTCGGCCACGGCATGGCACGCCTTCGGGGAAGCCTGCCGGGCCTACTGGGGCTCGCATCTCCTGGATCCGACCATGGGCCAGCACTGGCTCGGCGAGGCTGAAGCCGCGTACCGCCGGGCACGGGCGCGGCGGCCGGGCTGGCTGCCGCCCACCGTGGGACTGGTGCAGACGCTGATGGGGCTGGGCAAGCTGCACGAGGCCGAGGCCTTGGCGCGCGAGGCCGAGGAGGCGACGCCGTCGGGCACCCTCGATCTTCTGCTTGCCGAGGTGCTCTTCCGCGAGCGTCGATGGGCCGAGCTCGGCCGGCTGGCCCGCGGCGCCGTGGCGGCCGGCCGGCAGGACGAGCGTCTCGCCTGGTGGGCGGGCGCCGAGCCGCCGCGGGGGGCTCAACATGGCTGAGAGGGCGGATGTCTGCCTGATTCTCGAAGGTACGTATCCGTATGTCACGGGAGGCGTGTCGGCCTGGATACACCAGCTGCTCCGTGCCCTGCCGGAGATCCGCTTCGCCCTCTTCCACATCGGCGCCACCGCGGGCACCACGCCCACCGCCCAGTATCCGCTGCCATCGAATGTGGTCAGCTTGTCGAATCTCGGCTTGCATGGCGGCGACGAGCCTGATGCGCATGGCCAGCCGCTCGAGCCCGAGGACTGGGAGGTGGTGCGGACTTTCCACGATCAGCTCCAGGACGAGCGGACGGCGGGATTCGCCGAGCTCATGGAGCGCATCGCTCCCGCCCCGGGTCGCGGGCCCTCGGGCCACGACTATCTCTATGGCAAGCCCTCCTGGGAAGTCGTCCGGCAGATCTATGAAGCGCGCGCCGCCGATGTCTCGTTCGTGGACTACTACTGGACCTGGCGCTTCACCCACTTGCCGATGTTCCGGCTCATGCACGCCGCGTTTCCCGAAGCCGCCGTCTATCACACGGTCTCCACGGGCTGGGCGGGGCTCGCCGCCACCCTGGCTGGCGTCCGGACGGGGCGCCCCATGTTGCTGACGGAGCACGGCATCTATGCGCGCGAGCGCCGGAGCGAGATCGACCAGGCCGAGTGGATCTACGTCAAGCGACAGGGCCCCATGAGCCTCGCCGTCGGGCCGGGGTTCTTCAAAGACCTCTGGACGCGGCTCTTCGTGCGGCTCTCCCAGCTCACCTACGAACACGCCGACCTGATCGTGACGATCTTCGAGGGCAATCGCCAGGCTCAGATCCGTGACGGCGCCGATCCGGCCAAGACCCTCGTCATTCCCAATGGCGTGGACATGGAGCCGCTGGCCACGCTCGAGCCGGTGGGCGCCGCGCCCGGCGAGTTCCGTGTCGGCTTCGTGGGGCGTATCGTGCCGATCAAGGACGTCAAGACCTTCATCCGCGCGTTCAAGATCCTCGTCGAGCACCTGCCGGGAGCGCGCGCGGTGCTGGCCGGGCCCATCGACGAGGATCTGGACTATGTCGCGGAGTGCCGGACCCTCGCCGCCACCCTCGGCATCCAGGATCGGATCGAGATCACGGGCACCGTGGATGTGCGGGAGATCTATGCGCGCCTCGACGCGGTCGCCCTCACCAGCGTGTCAGAGGGCCTGCCCCTCGTCGTGCTGGAAGCGGGGGCAGCCGGGCTTCCCATGGTCGCCACCGACGTGGGCGCCTGCCGGGAATTGCTGCACGGGCGGGATCGCCTCGACCGGGCGCGCGGGCCGAGCGGGCTGGTGACGGGGGTGGCCGACCCCGGCGCCACGGCCGAGGCCTTGCTTTCCCTCGCGCGCGATCCGGGCCTCCGTCAGGAGATGGGTCGCGTCGCTCGCGAGCGGATCCGCGCCCTCTACCAGGAGCGTGATCTCGTCGCGAGCTATCGCGACATCTACCGCCGCTTGATGGCGGCCGCTCCCGATCTCCCGGCCGCGAGAAGGACTCCCTGAGCCATGGCGGGAATAGGCTTCCGGCTGAAGCGGCTCATCGCCGAGGAGAGCTATGGGGGCTGGCTGCGCGCGCACCTCTACGGCGCCGTCCTGTCATCAGGCCCCTGGCTGCTCAGCATCTTCACGCTGGCCTCCCTGAGCCTGCTCTCCCGCCACATCGTCGACGATCCCGCCCGCGATGTCTTTCGCACCATCGTGGCGTGGACGTATTCGTTTTCCCTGGTCACCACGGGGGCGTTCCAGATGCTTGTCACGCGCCAGCTCGCCGACGCCCTCTATCTGGGGCGGCTCGGCCTCGTGGTGACGGCCTTTCGCTGGACCATGGGCTGGACGGCCCTCGCTCATCTGCTCGTGGGCGCGATCTTCTACGGTCTGGCCCCCGGCCTCCAGCCCGGCACGCGTCTCTTCGGCGTCATGCTGCTGGTCGTCGTGTCGTCGACGTGGATCGCCATGATCTTCGTGGGCGCCGCGCAGGACTACGCGAGCGTGGTCGCGGCCTTCTTCATGGGCAATGCCGTCTCGGCGGCCGCGGCCCTCGGCGGCGGCTATCTCTGGGGCGTCGAAGGATACCTGGGGGGCTTTCTGCTTGGCCAGACGGCCATCGTCTTCGTGCTCGCCGCCCGCATCGAGCGGGAGTTTCCCGCCCGCGGGGCGGCCGAGCGGCTCCGCTTCAGACGCGTCCTTTCGAAGTACGGGGCCCTCGCCGTGGCGGGCATCTGCTACAACGCGGCGATCGTGGCCGACCGCGCGGTATTCTGGCTCTCCGCCGAGGGCCGCCGCGTGGCGAGCTGGTTCTGGAGCTCGCCCTACGATACCGCGGTGTTCTTGGCCTATCTCTCCGTGGTGCCGTCGCTCACCATCTTCCTCGTCCGCGTCGAGACCGACTTCTACGACCGCTTCCGTGAGTACTACGGAGCCGTGAGCAAGCACGGCACCCTGGGCCAGGTGCTGCAGGCCAAGGAGCGGATGGCCCAATGCCTGCGCGAAAGCCTGCGTCGGGTCTTCCTCGCCCAGGGGCCGCTCTCGCTCGGGCTCGTTGCCCTCGCCCCCTGGATCGCCTCCGGTCTGGGCCTGGATCGTTTGCAGGCCGCCATGCTGCGGCCGCTCCTGGTGGGCGCGGCCCTGCACGTCCTGGCCCTCTTCGGCACCATCATCCTGCTCTACTTCGATCGGCGCCGCGACGCCGCCGAGGTGTCGGCCATCTTCCTCGCCGCCAATCTCACTCTGACCGCCGCCACGCTGTGGGCGGGCCCTCGCTTCTATGGACAGGGATATCCCCTGGCGGCTCTCCTGGCCGCGGGCTGGGCCTATCATCGGCTCGAGCAGACGCTGCGCGATCTCGAATACCTGACCTTCGCCTCCCAACCCATGGTCCCCGAGGACCAGCCGGCCGCCGCCTCGTGACGCGGAGGTCCGCTCCCCAGGGGTCGCGGGCGGAGATAGTGGTGGTCGCCATGCTGCTCCTGCTCCTGGGAGCGGCCGTGGTCCTCCCGCTCGTCGACACCGTGATCGGCGCAGTGGCCGTCGACCACCGGCCGACGCTGGCCATCCTCGGGACCGTCTTGGCCAGGCCGCTCTTCTTGCAGGCCCTCGCGAACACCTTGGTTTCCGGCGTGCTCGTCGTGGCGCTCGGGAGTCTGATCGCCATCCCGCTGGCCTTGCTCACGGTCCGCTACGACTTTCCGGGACGACGGCTGCTGACCACCCTCGGGCTTCTGCCCCTCGTCATTCCCCCATTCGTCGGGGCCATCGCCTTCCAGCAGGTCCTGGGCCGGGAGGGCATGGTCAATCTCTTCCTGCTCCAGCGCTTCGGCCTGAGCGTTCCCTTCATGGAGGGGCTCCGCGGCGTCGTCCTGGTGCAGACCCTCCACTATTTCCCCGTCATCATGGTCAGCACGGCCGCGGCCTTGTCCGCTATCGATCGCTCGCTGGAGGAGGCCGCGCAGATGCTCGGCGCCTCGGGGGTGCGCCTCCACCGGCGCATCCTCTTGCCTCTGTCCCTGAGAGGCTACGCTGCCGGCGCCCTTTTGATTTTCATCCGCGTGATCGATGACCTGGGCACGCCGCTCATGCTCGACTACACGAGGCTCCTCGCCCCCCAGGCCTATGTGCGCGTGACCACCGCCGGCCTCGCCGACGAGGAGGCATCTGTCATCTGTGTCGTCCTGCTCGCGCTCTCGCTCGGGGCGCTCGGGCTCTTCCAGCGCGCCCTGGGGCGGGAGGAGTTGACGGCATGGGGCCAGAGCGGCAAGAGGCCTTCCATCATCCTGGCCGCCGGGGGCGCCGCGGGGGTATGGGCGATCGCGGCGTTGCTGTTGTGTCCAGTGCTCCTTCCCCACCTGGGCGTCTTTCTTCTTTCCCTTTCCAAGGTGTGGGACCACACGGCGCTTCCGAGCGCCTACACCACGGCCCACTACGCGGAAATTTTCTGGCGGGCGCCCCCCGTCATCTGGAACACGCTCCGCTACGCCGTGCTGGCCGCTTGCATCGACATGGGGCTGGGGACGGTGATCGCCTGGCTCCTGCTCAGAGGTCAAACCCGGGGACGCGCGTGGCTTCATGCCCTCGCGACCATGCCCCTGGCCGTGCCCGGGGTGGTGCTGGCCATCGGCTATCTGCGCATCTTCCACGGCTGGAGTGTTCCGGGCCTGGACGCGCCGCTGACCTCGACCTGGCTCGTACTCGTGGCCGCCTATGCCGTCGGGCGTCTGCCCTACACGGTGCGCAGCAGCTACGCGGCGCTCCAGGCGCTCCCGCCCGCGCTCGAAGAAGCGGCCCAGGGCCTTGGGGCCAGCCGCGCCCGGGCCTTTCGCAAGATCACGGCGCCCCTCATGACGCGAGGTCTCCTCGTGGGCGGCCTCCTCGCCTTCGTGAGCTCGGCATCGGATCTCTCGTCGACCCTCCTGCTCGTGCCGCGCCCGGAGCTGGGGCCGCTCTCCTACGGCATTTTCGTCGCCATGCACTCGCCCGGTGGCCGTGGCCCCGGCGCCGCGCTCGGCGTGATCGCCATCGCCATCGTGGCCGCGGGCACCGGGGTGGCCGCGCGGCTCGCCTTCCGCGCCGGCGGATCGGCGCGGACCTGAGACGATGACGGCGGGCCGGGGGCGGGGACTCTGGGCCTTGCCGCTGTCCATGTTCATCGGGACCTTTGCCTGGTCATTCATCCAGGTGAGCCTGCCCTTCTACATCGAGAAGATGTCGACCCTGGACGCGGCGGGGACTCTGCGCTGGACGGGGTTGATCCTGGGCATCAGCTCGCTCGTCACCATGGTCATGGCGCCGTTCTCGGCGCGCATCTTCGGGGAGCGCAATCCCAAGCGCTCCTATGTCGCCACCCAGATGCTCCAGGGCGGCGGTTTTTTTCTCATGGCGGTTTCCCGGACGCTGACGCATCTCTTCTTCTCGCGAATGCTCCTGGGCTTCATGGGCGCCGTCTCCACGTTCGCCTTCATCATGGTGGGGCGGCGCGGCGGCGATGTCCGGCGCGGCATATCGGCCATCCAGTCGGGCATGACCCTGGGGCAGGTGATGGGACCGGCCGCGGGCGCCCTGGTGGCGGCGCGCCTGGGCTTTCGCCTGTCCTTCGTGATGGCGGGTTGCATGCTCTGGGCGTGCTCGGCGCTGGTGGGCTGGGGTGTCCCTTCACAAGAGCATCGGGGGTCGGGGCATGATCGGGCCCAGACGGCATCCGTCCGCGAGATCACCACGGTGTGTCTGCTCGTGCTGGCCGCGTCGACCCAGATCTTCTTCCTCACGGCCATCTTGCCGACGATCCTCCCGCCGCTCGGCGTGCCCCCGGCCAGGACCCTGGAGGTGGGCGGGCTCCTCATCATGGCGACCGGCCTGGCCGCGGCCCTCGGCTCGATGGCCGCGCCGCGCCTCGGCGAGATCGTGGGCGATCGGACGACCATCGTCTGGTTTCTCGCGGCCTCGTCGCTCGGGCTGGGCGGGCTCGCCCTGGCTCCCGGCGTGTGGAGCTTCGGCATCGTGCGATTCTTCCAGGTGCTGTGCATCGCGCCGGTCTTTCCCCTGTCCGTGGCCGCCATCGCGCAGCGGGCGTCGGGAATGACCATCGGGATCGTGAACTCATCGCGGATCGCGGGCGGCTTCATCGGTCCCGTGCTCGCCACGACGCTTCTCGCGTGGCTGCCCCCGGCCGCCGTCTATTTGACCGTGGCCGCGCTGGGACTCCTGGTCGTGCCCCTGGTGGCCGGGCTCGGCATGCGGGGACGCGGGGGGAAGGAGGCAGGGTCGTGAGTCAGGACGAGACGGTGGTCAGGGTGTCGGAGGTTCGGATGGAGGGCGTGGGCAAGCGCTTCGGCGGCTCGTGGGCCGTGCGCGACATCTCGCTCTCCATTCGTCCCGGCGAGTTCTACACGCTCCTCGGGCCCTCGGGGAGCGGCAAGACCACGCTCCTCCGGATGCTCGCGGGCTTCATCACGCCGGACGAGGGGCGCATCGTGGTGGACGACGAGCCCATCGATGACGTGCCGCCCTGGAAGCGGAACCTGGGCATGGTCTTCCGCGACTACGCCCTCTGGCCCCACCTGAGCGTGTTCGAGAACGTGGCCTTCGGGCTCCGCGAGCGCGGCGCGCGGGGGGCCGAGCTCGAGGGCAAGGTCAAAGCGGCCCTCCAGCAGGTCGGCCTCGCCGGCATCGAGACGCGCCGGCCCCGCGAGCTCTCGGGAGATGAGCGGCAGCGCGTGGCGGTGGCGCGCGCCCTCGTCGTCCAGCCGCGGCTCCTGCTTCTCGACGAGCCCCTCTCGGAGCTGGACGCGCAGCCCCGCGCCCGCATGCGCCTCGAGCTCGCGCGGCTGCATCGCGAGGTCGGCATCACCACCCTCTTCGTCACCCATGACCAGGCCGAGGCGCTCTCCCTGTCCACCCGCATCGGAGTGGTCTCGGGCGGCTCCCTCATCCAGGAGGGGAAGCCCGAGGAGATCTACTGGAAGCCCCGCAACGCATTCGTGGCCGAGTTCGTTGGCGCGGCCAATCTCGTGCCCGTTCGTGTGACCGAGCTGCGTGAGATGGGCGTGGTGGTGGAGACGGCGGGCGGCGCGCGCCTGCCCGTCTCCTCCGGCGCGCACACGTGGACGGCGGGCGCGCGCGCCCTTCTCTGTCTGCGGCCCGAGGCGCTGCGGGTGGAGGAAGCGGCCCTCGCGCCCGGAGGCATTCCCGGCACGGTGGCCGGCCACATCTTCGAGGGGTCGCGCCAGCTCTACGACGTCAGCATTCCCGGGGCCACCGTCAAGGTCGAGATGATCACCTCCGCCCTCGTGGGCCGGAGCTTTCGCCTCGGCGACGAGGTCAAGATCGAGGTGTCTCCCGAGACCTCCGTCCTCCTCCCCGACGAGCGGCCCGGGCCATGATATCTTCTGGGCCGGAGGGTCTGATGATGGGCTTGCGAGCTGAGACGCTGCCCGCTGTTCGAGTTACGCTCTGGCCTGGGGCCGGCGCGAGACGAGAGCTGGGTTGGTTCCGTAGGCGTGGCAGTTCGAGCTGAAGGGCGAAGCCCTGAGGGGAGAGCTGAATGGATCAGCGGCGAGGCGAGGGCTGAGAAGATTTTCGAGCTGAGACGCTGCCGACGAGCCGCAGGCGAGAAGAGCGGCGAGGCGAGGGCTGAGAAATGACCAACGAGCTGACGCCGGCCGAACTCAAGGCGCGCCTGGACGAGCGCGCCCCTGTAGTGCTCCTCGACGTGCGCCAGGACTGGGAGACCAAGCTGTGCCGGCTGGAGAACGCCGTCCACATCCCCATCGAGGAGATCGAGCTCAGGACCGACGAGCTCAATGCCGCCGATGAGATCGTGGTGTACTGCCACCAGGGGGTCCGCAGCGCCGCCGTGGCCGAGTACCTGCGCAGCCTCGGCTTCGGCAACGTGAAGAACCTGGCCGGCGGCCTCGACGCCTGGGCGCGAAGCATCGATCCCTCGATGCGTCGCTACTAAAGGCTGAGTTGATTTTCGAGCTGAGACGCTGCCGACGAGCTGCAGGCGTGGTAGTTCGAGCTGAGGGGCGAAGCCCTGAGGCGAGGGCTGAGTGGATCGGCGGCGAGGCGAGGGCTGAATAATTGGATCTGGTTCGGGTCGAGCGAAAAGGCCGCTGCGCGTGGGTGACCCTGGACCGGCCTCCGCTCAATCTCTTCACGCCCGACCTCATCGCGGCCGTGCGCGAGACGTTCGACGCCCTCGCGCGTGATGCCGGGGTGGGCGCGGCGGTGCTGACGGGGGCCGGCCGCGCCTTCACGGCGGGCATGCAGGTGCAGGTGCTGCGGGATCTCACGCCTGCCTCCGCCAAGTCTCTGATCACCTCGCTGCACGAGACCATCCACGCCGTCCACGAGGCGCCCTTCCCGACCATCGCGATGGTCAACGGCCCATGTCTGGGCGCCGGCTTCGAGCTTGCCATGGCCTGCGACATCCGCACGGCTGCCGATGGCGCGCTTCTAGGATTGCCGGAGGTCAAGGTCGGCGTGCCCTCGGTGATCGAGGCAGCCCTCCTGCCCGCCCTCGTCGGACCCGGGCGCGCGGCCGAGATCCTGCTGACGGGCGAGCCGGTGGGCGCCGCCCAGGCTTTAGACTGGGGGCTCGTCAACCGCGTGGCGCCGCTGGACCAGCTCGAGGCGGTGACTGTCGAGATCGTGGAGCGCATCCTCACCTGCGCCCCCCGCGCCATTCGCCTGCAGAAAGAGTTGATCGTCCGGTGGCGAAACGCGGATCTGTCCTCGGCCATCCGCTTCGGCATCAATGCTTTCGCTCAGAGCTACGCCACCGACGAGCCCCGCGAGGCGACCCTCGCCTTCCTCGAGAAGCGCAAGCCCCGGTTCGAGTAAGCCATGATCAAGGCGGTGACCTTCGACTTCTGGGAGACGCTCGTTCAGGACTCGGCGGAGAACCTGCGCGGCCAGCGGAGGCTCCGCATCGAGGCCCTCCACCGGGCCGTCCGTCGAGCCGGCTGCGAGCTCGAGGAGTCGCTCGTCGTGGAGGCCTACGATCGCTCGGAGCGCGCGCTCACCGAGAGCTTCTGGAGCCAGGATCGCGATCCGCGCATCGAGGAGCAGGTGCGGCTCGTGCTCGAGATCATCTCCCCGAGCGTCTGCGAGACGATGCCCTCCGCGCACTTCGAGGAGGCGCTCGCCGGCTACATCGAGCCCGTGCTGCGCCTCCCGCCCGCCCTGTGCGCGGGGGCGGACGAAGCCGTGCGGGCGCTCGCCGCGCGCGGGATCGCCCTCGGGATCGTGTCGAACACGGGCCGCACTCCCGGCATCATCCTGAGGAAGGTCCTCGAACGCTACGATCTCCTGCGTCACTTCTCGGTCATCTCGTATTCCGACGAAGTCGGCTACCGCAAGCCCGATGCGGAAATATTCCGCCGCACCCTCGCCGGTCTCGGCGCCGAGCCGCATCACGTGGCCCATGTCGGCGACAACCCGGTCGCTGATGTCCGGGGAGCCCAAGGTGTCGGCATGCGCGGCATCCACTTCGCGGCCGCGGGCACGCCGGGGGCCGCGCATGCCGATCTCGTGGTCACCGATCTGCGTCAGCTCGCCGATCGCCTCGATACCTGAGCGCCTTCCCTCCCTACACGAGGACTCAGTCCCCGGGTCTTTTCGTATTGCGTCATGGAACTGTCACGCGTAAGATCGACGCCCGTTATGGATGTGGCCGCGCTCAGATCGAAAATCCGCGATATCAAGGATTTCCCAACTGAAGGCATCCTCTTCAAGGACATCACCACGCTCCTCAAGGATGGCCCGGCCTGGACCGCGGTGATCGAGCATCTGGCCGCCAAGCATGGCAAGGGAACGGTGGACGTGGTGGTGGGAGTCGAGTCGCGTGGCTTCATCTTCGGCGGGGCCTTGGCCCAGCAGCTGGGGGCCGGCTTCGTGCCGGTGCGCAAGAAAGGCAAGCTGCCCTCGCGGGTGATAGAGGAAGAGTACGAGCTCGAGTATGGCCGTGATGTCCTCGCCATTCACGAAGACGCGATCCGCCCGGGCCAGAAGGTCGTGGTGGTGGATGACCTCCTCGCCACGGGCGGCACCATGGCCGCCACCCTCCGTCTCGTCGAGCGCCTCGGGGGTGTCGTGGTGGCGGCGGAGTTCCTCATCGAGCTGAGATTCCTCAAAGGGCGCGAGCGGCTGAAGGGCTACCGCATCGAGTCCCTCATCCAATACGACTAGGGAGCCTGAATGGACCATGGCGTGAGGGAGAGCACCATCGCCGGCCTCCAGGGGGCGGGCCATGGTATCGTATGGCCATGGTGGTGGAGGGGATTCATGACTAGTTCGATGCGTATTGCCACGGCGGCGCTCCTGATCCTGCTGCTCGCGGCGGCCGCGCCGGCCGCGGGGGAAGAGCTTCGCCAGGGCCTCAATGCCCCGCTGATCCTCCAAATGCTGTCGCGGCCCGCGGACAAGCCCGAGACCATCATGAAGGAGGGCCTTCGCCGGGACACCGAGCTCTCCAAGTCACCCCGCCCCACGGATGGGCAGGTCATGCCGGATGGCTCGGTTCGCTATGGCACGGATTCGGCCTCCGTCAGCGTGATGATCAAGAACCCGTGCCCGCCCGGGGATATCGCCCACGAGATGGCGGCCGTTCCGCTGCCCGGCCGCGGCCGCAGGTAGCCGTACCGCCGCTCCTCGCTCTCCGCCTCACGTTCCAGGGAGCACGTCCCGGGGAGGTTGTTCAAGCATGGCCATCAAGCAAGTTGGCGTCATCGGCTGCGG
>DASYTI010000076.1 GCA_036002485.1 Candidatus Methylomirabilota bacterium
GCCATCACCTTCGACCAGGCTCAGAAGGTGATGGCGGGGGCTCAAGCGGAGGCCAAGAAGAACAACTGGAACGTCGTCATCGCCATCGTCGACAGCGGCGGGCATCTGGTCTCGCTCCAGCGGCTCGACAACACGCAGTACGGCAGCATCGACGTCGCCAAGGGCAAGGCCACGACCGCGGTGAGTTTCCGTCGGCCCACCAAGGCCCTCGAGGACGTCATCGCCGGTGGCGGCGTGGGGCTGCGCATCTTGAAGCTGGAGGGCGCCACGCCGCTCGAGGGCGGCATTCCCATCGTGGTGGACGGCAAGATCATCGGCGGGATCGGCGTGTCGGGCGTGACCTCCGCCCAGGACGCGCAGATCGCCAGGGCGGGAGCGGACACCCTCAAGTAGGCGCTCGTCGTCGTTCCGTCGCGGACTCGAGGCCGGGGAGGCCCTCATACAACGCATCAGGCGCTGGCGCGGTCAGGCCCAGGGGCGCAACCGCATGGCGGCCTACCAGGACCTCGTGTGGACCGTGGCGACGTACGACGACCGCTCCGCCGACATCCAGGAGCAGACGCGCCGCGTCCTCGCGGTGCTGGACAAGAACCTCGCCGAGGCCGGGAGCGACAAGACGCGCCTGGTCTCGGCGCAGGTTTTTCTGGCCGACATGACGACCAAGCCGCAGTTCGATGCCGTGTGGAACGAATGGATGGGTCCCGATCCCGACCACTGGCCGCAGCGAGCGTGCGTGGGCGCCACGCTGGCCGGCCACTGTCTGGTCGAGATCATCGTAGTGGCCGCGGCAAGATAGCCGCCGGCATTCAGGATCAAGTCAGGAGGATCAGCCCATGGACGCTTCCGCGGCCGTTCTGTACGAAGTGAACAAGCCTCTCGTCATCGAGGACGTGGAGGTGCTCGAGCCCGGTCCCCACGAGGTGCGCGTGCGCTGGGCGGCCAACGGCGTCTGCCACAGCGACCTGCACGTCATGACGGGCGACTACCCTCACCCGCTTCCTGTCGTCCTCGGTCACGAGGCGGCCGGCGTGGTCGAGAAGATCGGGCCGGGGGTGGAGAGTGTGAAGCCCGGGGATCACGTGTGCTCGAGCTATATCCCCTCGTGCGGGAAATGCTGGTACTGCATAGGCGGCCAGCCCACCATGTGCGCGCTCCGCGACAAGCCCCGGTGGTTCATGCTGGACGGCACGTCGCGCTTCCGCAAGAACGGGCGACCGCTCCACCACTTCCTGCAGGTCTCCGGCTACGCCACCCACTCCGTCCTGCTCGAGGAGAGCGTAATTCCCATCCGCAAGGACGCGCCTCTCGATCTCGCCTGCCTGGTGAGCTGCGGCGTGCTCGCGGGCGCTGGCCCCGTGTTCAACAGGGCCAAGGTGCCGCCGGGGGCCAGCGTGGCCGTGTTCGGGTGCGGCGGGGTCGGGCTCAACACCATCCAGGCGGCGCGGATGGTGGGCGCGGGCAAGATCATCGCCGTCGACGTCAATCCCCAGAAGCTCACGTGGGCGGAGGAGTTCGGGGCAACCCACGTGGTGGACGCCTCCAAGGAGGATCCGGTCGCCCGCGTACAGGCCATCGGCGGCATCGGCGGGGTGGACTTCGCCTTCGAGGTGGTGGGCACCCAGAAGACCATCGAGCAGGCCTTCGCCTCGATCCACCGGGGCGGCACCTGCGTGATCGTGGGCGTCAGCCCGGCCGGCACACGGCTGTCCATCGACCCCGGCATGCTCCTCCAGCAGCGGGTGCTCACGGGCTCCTCGTTCGGAGCCGGGCACCAGCGCACCGACGTGCCGCTCCTCATCGACCTCTTCATGGCGGGCAAGTATCAGCTCAAGGAGCTGGTGACGCGCCGCCTCCCCCTCAAGGAGCTGAACCATGCCTTCGATCTCATGAAGCAGGGCGAGGTGAAGCGCAGCGTGATCGTCTATGAGTAGCAGGCGGCCGCCTGCGGAAGCGGCTAGAGGAGGTCGGGCAGGTCGTCCATCGAGGAGAAAACGCCGCCCCGGGCATCCGCGAGCAGATCAGGGGGCGTGAGGCGGGCGAAGCCGAAGGCGGTCATGCCGGCCGCGTTGGCCGCTTCGACGCCGAGGGGGCTGTCCTCGATGATGGCGCAGCGGGCGGGCACCACGCCCAGGCTGCGCGCCGCGTGCAAGAACAGATCGGGGGCGGGCTTGCCACGCGCGACGTCCTCGGCACTGAAGATCTTCCCCTCGAAGCGTGCGAGCAGGCCCGTGGCCGCGAGGGCCCGACGGATCCGCTCGTGCGTGCCGCTGGAGGCGACACAGGTCGGCAGCGTGATGCGCTCGAGCGCGCGCTCCACGCCGGGAACGGCCGACAGCTTGGTGGCGAAGACCTCGAAGAGGCGCGCGTGATAGCGATCCTCGAGATCGCGGGGCAAGGCGCGGCCGAGCCGCGCTTCCACGAGCTGGCGGATGGTCGTCAGCGAGCGCCCCATGAACTCCGCCATGCATTCCTCACGCGTCATGCCGAGCTCCACGCCCGTTTCGTTCAGCAGCTCCGAGAGGATCTGGTTCGCGTGCCCCTCGCTGTCGACGAGCACACCATCATTGTCGAAGATCACCAGATCGAAGCGGCGCATCGGGCCGGGAGGTCTCAGGCCACTCGATACTGCTTGAGCACGTCGCGGTCGATCTCGATGCCGAGGCCGGGCCCGGTGGGAACATCGACCCATCCCGCGCGGTGCGTGATCCTGGACGAGGCGAGATCGTCCCGGAACGGGTTGAAGGTCTGCTCGAACTCGAGGAGCGGAGGAACGGGCACCAGGCAGGGCGGGCTGTCGGGCAACGAGGCGATGAAGTGCAAGGTGGCGGCGAGCCCGATGGCCGTCCCCCAGGCATGCGGCACGCACTGCACGCCGGCCGCCTGGGCAAGGACGGCGATCTTCTTGCACTCCGTGAGGCCACCCGCCGCGCAGACATCCGGCTGGATGATGTCCATGGCGCGCTTGTCGAGGATGGCGCGGAACGAGAACTTGGTGAACTCGTTCTCTCCGCCCGCCACGGCCAGGTCGAGGGCGCGCGACACCTCGACGTAGCCGTCCAGATCCTCCGGCGAGATCGGCTCCTCGAACCAGTAGACGCCGAGCTTCTCCATCTCGCGCCCGATTTTGATGGCCTGCGGCACGTTGTAGCAGTGGTTCGCGTCGACCATGAGGAGCCGGTCCGGCCCGAGGGCCTCGCGCACGGCGGAGATCCGCGCGAGGTCCTTCTTCATGTCGCCGAGCCCGATCTTCATCTTGACCGCGCGGAACCCCTGCCCCGCGTAGGTGCGCGCCTCCGCGACCGCCTCTTCGGTGACCCGGGCCATATCCTTGAAGTAGAGCCCGGTCGCGTAGGCCTCGATCCGAGGCCGGAAGCATCCACCAAGCAGCTTGTGTACGGGCTTGCCGCAGGCCTTGCCCACGATGTCCCAGAGCGCGATGTCCACGCCGGAGATCCCGGAGATCGTCATGCCGGTCAGGCCATAGTCCTTGACCTTGTTGTAGAGCGCCTCCCAGATGACCTCGACGTCGAAGGGATCGCCGCCGATCACCGACGGCTTGAGCAGGCTATCGACGATCACCTTCGAGACCGGGGCCGGGCCATAGCAGTCGCCCCAGCCGGTGATTCCCTCGTCGGTCTGGATCTCCACGACCAGCGCCCCCTTTGACTTGTAGACCCACCCTCGCGAAGACGTGAAGGGCTCGTCGACGGGAACCGAGAGCTGATGCGTGATGACGTCAGTGATCTTCATGAGGGAGACTCGAGTGGGTCACCGTCCCTTGAACACGGGCGCGCGCTTCTCCACGAAGGCGCGGATGCCCTCGGTGGCATCCTCCGTCTCGAAGCAGATGTTCTGAGCCATCGTCTCCATGTGAAGCGCCCCCTGCAGATCGAGATCCGCGTTGGCGTAGAGCGATCGCTTGGCAAGCCGGATGGCCACGGGCGGGCCGGCGGCGATCCGGCGCGCGAGATCGTAGGCCGCGGGGAGAAGATCCTCCGGCGGCACCACCCGGCTCACGAGGCCGAGCCGGAGCGCCTCGGCGGCGTCGAGCAGATCCCCCGTGAAGATCATCTCGCAGGCCTTGGCCATCCCCACCACGCGAGGCAGGAAATACGTGCCGCCCCAGTCCGGATGCAGTCCGCGCTTGACGAAGGCCTGGGCGAACTTCGCCTCCGTCGAGGCGATGCGAATGTCGCAGCCCAGCGCGAGGTTCATGCCCGCCCCCGCCGCCGCGCCATTGATGGCGGCGATGATGGGCTGGGGTGCCTCGCGCATGGCCAGCAGGGTTTGGTCACGGCCCGGGGCGATCTTCTCGATCAGCGGCCGCTCGCGCGTGCCGGCCTTGGCCTCGCTCATCGCCTTGACGTCCCCGCCCGAGCAGAAGCCTTTGCCGGCTCCGGTGATGACCATCACGCGAACGTCGGAATCGGCGCTCGCGCGGGTCACCGCATCGAAGAGATCTTCCCTCAGGGTGCCGCCGAGCGCGTTGAGGCGCTCGGGGCGGTTCAGGGTCAGGGTGGCGATCCGGTCCTTCACCTCGTAGAGCAGGCATTCATAGGTCATGGGCGCGACTCCTTGGCGGCGGGCGGCCACGGAATCCCCATGGCGTCGAGGCGCCGCAACCGGTCCTGGCCGAGCGTCCGATCCCACGACTCCGCGAGCGCTTCTGCCGTCCACTCCTCCGCCCGGGTCGCCGTCCGCAGGGGGGCGGGGTGCGAGAACACCGTCACCTCGGTGCCGCGCACGCCGATCACCTGGCCCGTGATGTGCGCGGCGCGGTCGCTGGCCAGGAAGGTCACCACGGGCGCGATGGCTTCCGGCGGAGTGGCGGTGGCCATCCCCCG
>DASYTI010000077.1 GCA_036002485.1 Candidatus Methylomirabilota bacterium
GGCGGGAATCGACATCAGGATACCGCGGGTTATAAGGCCTCGCCCCCCTGTCCATCTCAGCCCTCGCCTCGCCACTGATCTACTCAGCTCTCGCCTCAGGGCTACGCCCTTCAGCTCGAACTGCCACGCCTGCGGCTCGTCCGCAGTGTCTCGGCTCGAACTGCGGCCCTCTCCCCCGGTGGGGGAGAGGGATATAAGGAGAGGTCATCTCCCCGTGTGGGGTTTGGAAAATGGGGCTTGACATCGGTTTGATAGTTTCATAGACTTCGAAACATGAAAACCATAGCTCCGCTGCCCCTGGCCCGGCTGGATGCCAATCACACCCACGTGGAGGCCTTCAAGGCCCTCGCCCACCTGAGCCGTCTCCAGGTCTTCTTCTTCCTGGTGCGCGCGGGGAAGGAGATGTCGGTGGGCGAGATCCAGGAGGCCGTGGAGATCCCCGGGCCAACCCTGTCCCATCACCTGGACGCGCTCCGTCGAGCGGGCCTCGTCCAGAGCCGCAAGGAAGAGCGGTACATCTACTATTCCGTGCAGCGAGACGCGGTGACGGCGCTCGTGCGCCTGCTCACCGCCTGCTGCTAGAGGAGAATGCCGTGAGCGCGAAAGTACACATGCACATGCACGTGTCGGACCTCGCCAAGAGCCGAGAGTTCTACGAGAAGTTCCTCGGCGAGGGGCCGGTCAAGGTGAAGACGGGCTATGCCAAGTTCCTGCCCGGCTGGGCGCCCGTCAACCTGGCCCTCTCCCATGGCGGAAGCGCCGCCCGCGGCACCGTCGACCATGTCGGCATCCAGGTCGAGTCGGTGGAGACCGTCATGGCCCAGCTGGCGCGCGTCAAGGCGGCCGGGCTGCCCGTCACCGAGGAGATGGGTGTCAACTGCTGCCACGCCAACCAGGACAAGTTCTGGGTCACGGACCCCGACGGCGTGGAGTGGGAGGTCTATCATCTCAACTACGATCTCGAGGACGAGACGCAGGCCCCCGTGGCCAAGGCGTCGAAGGGACTGCAGCTCGCGAAGACCACGTCCTGCTGCAGCTCCTGATCGCGACGCAAGAGGAGAAGCACCATGGCTGAGCAAGACATCAAGAGCATCGTGAAGGACAAGTACGCTCAGGCGGCGCTCCGGGTGACGGCGTCGAGCGGGGCCTGTTGTGGCTCGCCAGCCTCTCAGGGCGAATGCGACCCCATCACCTCCAATCTCTATACGGAAAGTGAAACCTGTGGCTTGCCGGCCGAGGCCACCGCGGCCTCCCTGGGCTGCGGCAATCCCACCGCGCTGGCCGATCTCAAGCCGGGCGAGACCGTCCTCGACCTGGGCTCGGGCGGCGGCATTGACGTGCTCCTCTCCGCCAAGCGCGTGGGGCCAACCGGCAAGGCGTATGGCCTCGACATGACCGACGAGATGCTTGCCCTCGCCCGCGAGAACCAGCGGAAGGCCGGCGTGGCCAACGTCGAGTTCCTCAAGGGCGAGATCGAGCAGATCCCCCTGCCCGCCAACTCCGTGGATGTCATCATCTCGAACTGCGTGATCAATCTCTCGGCCGACAAGGACCGCGTCTTTGCCGAGGCCTTCCGAGTGCTCAAGCCGGGCGGCCGCTTTGCCGTGTCCGACGTAGTCGTGCGCGGTGAGGTCCCGGCCGAGCTTCGCAAGAGCATCGAGCTCTGGATAGGCTGCGTGGCCGGCGCGCTCGAAGAGCAGGAGTACCGCGAAAAGCTGGCCAAGGCCGGATTCGACGCGGTCGACCTCGAGCCCACGCGTATCTACCGCGTCGAGGATGCGCGCGAGTTTCTGGCGGGCGCGGGCCTCGATGCCGACGCCATCGCACCTCAGGTCAACGACAAGTTCATGAGCGCATTCGTTCGCGCACGCAAGCCCGCGGCGGTGTGAGCCCAGCAGCAGGTCACAAGGCCAATCTCGGGCGCCGAGCGGTGGCGGAAGCCATCGGCTCGGCGCTGCTTCTTGCCGCCGTGGTCGGCTCCGGCATCATGGGCAGCCGCCTGGCCGGAGATCAGATCGCCCTGGCTCTCCTCGCGAATACCATCGCGACGGGGGCAGCCCTCGTCGCCCTGATCCTGGCCTTCGGGCCCATCTCGGGCGCGCATTTCAACCCGGCGGTGACGCTCGCCGATGCCTGGCGTGGCGGACTACCCTGGCGCGAGACGCCCGCGTATATCGCCGCGCAAGTGCTGGGTGCCCTGGCCGGCGTGGCCGCCGCAAACATCATGTTCTCGGAGCCCGTGTTCTTCGCCTCGCAAAAGGCGCGCGAGGGCGGCGCTCAGCTCTTCAGCGAGTTCGTGGCCGCCTTCGGGCTGCTCGCGGTCATCTGGGGCTGCGCGAGGCTTCAAGCGGGCACGGTGGCCTTTGCCGTCGGCGGCTACATCACGGCGGCCTACTGGTTCACCGCGTCGACCTCATTTGCGAACCCCGCCGTCACGGTGGCGCGATCCCTCAGCGACACCTTCGCGGGCATCCGGCCCCTCGATGTCCCTGGCTTCATCGTGGCCCAGCTGCTCGGCGCGGCGGCAGCCACCGCCCTCTTCGCCTGGCTGACGCCCCTCGAGCGCGAACGGAGCGAGAATAGGGCCATGAAGACGCAGGTGATCTTCGCGTGTGTTCACAATGCCGGCCGATCCCAGATGGCTGCGGCCTTCTTCAACGCGCTGGCCGATCCCGCGAAGGTCCGGGCAGTTTCTGCCGGCACCGAGCCCGCGGACCGCGTCCATCCGGAGGTCGTCGCCGTCATGCGCGAAGTGAGCATCGACCTCGCTCGAGCTACGCCGACACGACTCACCCACGATCTTGCCGCCCAAGGTCACTTGCTGATCACGATGGGCTGCGGCGAGGCATGTCCCGTCGTGCCCGGGCTCAAGCGCGACGACTGGCCCATCGAGGATCCGAAGGGAAAGTCCATCGAGCAAGCGCGGGCCATCCGTGACGAGATCCGCGCCCGCGTCGAGCAGCTGATCACCGCGGAAGGCTGGGGCCCACCCGGCCGCCGCTGAGTCCCGAGCCCGAGGGAGTCAACGCATGCCGATCACGACCCGCCCGGCCACGCCCGCAGATGCCGCCGCCATCTCGACGATCTACAACCAGGGCATCGAGGACCGCATCGCCACCTTCGAGACCCGCCCGCGCACGCCCGAGGAGATCGCGCGGTGGTTCGACGGCGTGCATCCCATCGTGGTGGCAGAGGAGGCGGGCCAGGTCGTCGGCTTCGGGTCCACCTCGTCCTATCGCGCGCGAGACTGCTACGCCAGGACGGCCGAGTTCTCGTTCTACGTCGGGCGGGACCATCGCGGCCGCCAGATAGGCCGCCAGGCCCTCGCCGCCCTCATCGAGGAATCACGCAAGGCGGGGCTGCACAAGCTGGTGTCACGGATCTTTCCCGAGAATGTCGCCAGCCGGGCGGCCTGCCGCGCGGCGGGCTTCCGCGAGGTCGGCGTCTACAAGGAGCACGGCCAGCTCGAGGGCGTGTGGAAGGACTGTGTCATCGTCGAGCGCCTCGTCTAGTCTGAACCATTCACGAACGCGGCGGCGTTCCCCCTCACCCTGCCCTCTCCCCCACTGGGGGAGAGGGATATGAGGAGCAGATACGTGTCCACGCCCTGAGGCAGGAGTTTTTTGATCCCTCTCCCCCATCGGGGGAGAGGGCAGGGTGAGGGGGCAACCAGAGCGCGAGCCAGCCGTAGTGGATCGAGGACGACTTCAACGAGCGGCGCGTGACGGGCCGACCGAAGCGTTCTCCTTCAAGCCACGCACGAGCTCGAGCAGGCGCCCGAGCGTGGCCAGCCGAGCGTCCAGCGTCTCACCCGCGGGCTCC
>DASYTI010000078.1 GCA_036002485.1 Candidatus Methylomirabilota bacterium
GAGCGGCTCCGCAGCTCCGCGACCCTGCTGACCGACGAGATTCTGCTCGGGGCCTACCAGGCCTTTGCCCAGGAGCTGGATCCGCGAGAAGGCGGCATGGGTCGCGCCCCCAAGTTCCCCCAGCCGATGAACTGGGAGTTCCTTCTGCGCTTCTGGAAGCGCACGGGCAATGCTCACGCCCTCGACATGGCGCGCCTCACCCTGACCAAGATGGCGCGCGGGGGCATGTACGACCAGGTCGGCGGAGGCTTTCACCGCTACTCGGTCGACGCGCAATGGCTGGTGCCCCACTTCGAGAAGATGCTCTATGACAATGGCCAGCTCGCCTCGCTCTACCTACACGCCTGGCTGGCCACCGGGGATGCCGAGTATCGGCGGGTCTGCGAGGAGATCCTGGACTACATCCTGCGCGAGATGACCCACGCTTCGGGAGGCTTCTTCTCGGCTCAGGACGCCGACTCCGAGGGCGTCGAGGGCAAGTTCTTCGTCTGGTCTCCCGAGGAGATGATCTCGGCGCTCGGCGACACGGAGATGGCCCGCGCGGCCCTCGCCTACTGGGGAGTGGACGACGGGCCAAACTTCGAGGGGCATAGCATCCTCTGGGTGCCCAGGCCGCCCGCGGACGTGGCTTCAGACCTGGGACTCAGCGTCGGGCGCCTGGCCGAGCTGATCGCGGGAGCGCGGGCGCGTCTGTACGAAGTGCGGGAGAAGCGAGTGCATCCGGGTCTGGATGACAAGGTGCTGGCCTCGTGGAATGGGCTCGCGCTCAGCGCGTTCGCCGAGGCGGGGCGGGTGCTCGGCCGCGCCGACTATCTCGCCGCCGCGATCAAGAACGCGGAGCTCGTCACCACCCAGATGCGGGAAGGCGAGAGGCTGCTGCGGTCGTGGAAGGACGGGCAGGCCAAGATCAAGGGCTATCTCGAGGACTATGCCATGGTCGGCATGGGGCTCCTCGCCCTCTACGAGGCCACCTTCGACCGGCGGTGGCTGGACGAGTCGCGGCGCCTGGCCGATCAGGCCCTCGGGCTCTTCTGGAACGCGGAGGAGGAGACATTCTTCGACACGGGCACCGATCAGGAAGCGCTCGTCGTGCGTCCGCGAAACCTCTTCGACAATGCCGTGCCGTGCGGGACGTCGGTGACCATCGAGTGGCTCCTGAGGCTCGCCATCTTCTTCGGCGAGGACCGGTACGAGCAGCTGGCCCTCAAGGCCCTCCGCCCCATGGCCGATCTCATACGGCGCTATCCCTCGGGCTTCGGCCGCTACCTCGCCGCCCTCGACTTCCAGCTTGGCCCCGTGGCCGAGGTCGCTCTGGTCTGGGCCAATGCCGGCAACCCGGCGCCGCTCGTCGAGACGGCCTTCGGCCGCTACATGCCCAATCGCCTGGTCGTGGGCGCGCCGGCGGGCTCACCGGGAGCGGCGGGGCTGCCCCTCCTGGCCGATCGCCCCACGCTGGACGGCAAGGCTACCGCCTATGTCTGCCGCCACTTCGTCTGCCAGCTGCCCGTGACGGAGCCCACGGCCCTCGCCGCACAGCTTGACGCTGGGGTATAATCCGGCTGTCGTCGCTGGGGGAGGTTTCCTGAGAACC
>DASYTI010000079.1 GCA_036002485.1 Candidatus Methylomirabilota bacterium
GTGATGGAGCCGTGCTCGTTGTCGAGCAGGATCCAGTCGAACCCGAGGTGGCCCAGCATCTCCACCACGGGGGGCGAGGGGAAGGTGCACATGACGCCGAAGGCAGCCTTCCCGGCGTAGAGCCGTTGCTTGAGCGTGTTCTCGCGCATGATCGTTTCCACCCTCCTTCTCAGGCGCCGCGCCTGCCCTCCGCGAGCTGGATCAGCGCCTCATGGATGCGCCGGTCGATCTCGAGGCCCTCGCGCGCGAGGCGCGCGCGGTCGCGATACGCGCGCTCGCCGGGAATGCGGATCTCGTCGACGCCTTCCTGCCGCGGCGTCGCCTTGATCACGGCGATCTCTGCGGCCAGCGCGCGCCGATAGTCTTCCAGTGGAGCGAACAGATCGGGCTTGAACGCGATGAAGAGGTACCCGCCGCCTTCCTGGTCGGCCGCCCCGCCACAGAGCACGCCGAGCGCGTGCATCGCGAGGGCCAGCGCGTAGCCCTTGTGCCCGCCGAAGGGCAGGATCGCGCCGCGTCGCGCGGCCCCCGCGTCCGTCGTGGGACGGCCGTGCTCGTCGATCGCCACGCCCTCCGGCAGTGGGATGCCGAGACGCTGCCGGAACTGGAGATCCGTGCCCATGAACGCGGAGGTGCCCAGATCGATCACCAGCGGGTCGCCTTCCATCGGAAAGCCGAAGGCGATCGGATTGGTGCCGAGGGCCGCCTTGGCACCGCCCAGCGGGGCGACCAAAGGGGGCGCGGCCACCGTGTGGATCCCGATCAGGCCTGCCCGCGCCACCATCTCGACGTAGTAGGCGCTGCGGCCGCTCATCCAGATGTTGTTGACGCCAACGAGCGCGAAGCCATGCGGTTGCGCCCGCTCGATCACCGCGCGCGTCGCGTAGTACATCCCCAGCATGCCGCTCTGGTTACCACCGTCGAAAAGCACCGAGACGCTCGTCTCCCTGAGCACGCGCATCGGGCGGCGCCGAGCCTTGAAGCGGGGGTGGTCGGCGACGTTGAGCAGCTTCGGCAGGCCGGAGTACTCGTAGCCGCACAGGGCCGCGTCGATCACGTGGTCGGCGAGGATACGGGCCTCCTCGGGCTCGTATCCGATCCCGCGCATGGCACCCTCGGACAGCGCGCGGGCCTCGGCGATGCTCAGGCGGACACGTTCGGTGGTATCGGCCGGCATTCTGGATCACGTGCCCGGCGTGATGGTTCGATCAACCACGCTCATGCCTTCTATGCCGTCGCCCGGCACCATCCCGTTCGGGAAGTGGGCCGAATCCTGAAACTGGACGTCATGGGCGGCCTGCGGACGGTCTGGTACTTCGTTGCGCAGTCGTCAAAGCGCGCCATCAGATTTGATCTCCCTGGGCCGACGTGAACTCTTCTTGCGTTGGGTGAGCGGGGTGCTCGCGGTGATCGGGCCCCCGCCGCTGGCGAGGCGGCCGTCTGCTCCACGACCCGGGAATCCTCGATCATGGCCAGAGGCGCAGCGCTCAGTGCATCACCGTCCCCCCATCGACGTTCCACGCTTGACCGGTGATGTGGTCGCTCAGCGAAGACGCGAAGAACAGCGCCAGGCGGGCGATGTCGTCAGGACGGGCGATGCGACCGGTGGGAGGAAGAGCGAGCACGGGGGCGTTCGGGTCGCGCTCTGCGAGCGCGCGCTCGCGCCGAGAGGTCGATTCACGCCGGCTCGTGTCGACGCTGCCGGGGCAGATCGCGTTGACCGTGATGCCGTGTGCTCCCAGCTCCTGGGCCATGGCCTGGGTGAGGCCGATCACGCCGAACTTCGACGCCGTGTAGGCGCCGCGCCGGGCGGTGCCTCGCTTGCCCGACACCGAGGCCATGTTGATGATCCGCCCGCTGCCGCGCCATAGCATGTGAGGGATCACGGCGCGGCTCATCAAGAACGTGCCCTTGAGATTGACGTCGATGACCAGATCCCACGCTTCCTCGGGCACTTCCCAGAGCAGACGACGATCAGCACCGTGGGGGGCGGCGGCGTTGTTGACGAGCACGTCGATGCGGCCGAGCTGCGCGAGGGCGTCCGCGACGAAGCCCTCCGCGTCGGTGGCGCGGCTCACGTCGCCGACAAGCGCGAGGACGCGACGCCCGAGGCCCTGGATCTCCCCGGCCAGGCTCTCGAGGCCCTTCCACCCGAGACGTATTTCCTCGAGCCCCTCCTCGTTCTCGTTCCGTGTCCCGCCAACCGCCACGTCCGTCACGACGACATCGGCACCCGCGCGGGCGAACGCGACGGAGATCGCACGACCCATCCCACGCGCCCGCGCGCATCCAGTGACCAGCACGATCTTGCCGTCGAATTCGCTCACCGGGCGAACCTCCTTACTCGAGCCGCCGCCGACGTGCCCAGCCTTGGCTCAGCGCCCCACGCGCGGAAGCCGTCTCTCATGGGTCCTCCTCGCCAGGCGTGGGGAACTCAGATCCCGAGATACGCCTTTTTCACGCCTTCGTCACGCAAGAGCTCGTCGGCCTTGCCCTGCATCACGAGCGTTCCCGTCTCCAGCACGTAGCCGTACTGCGCGAGGGTC
Organism: Candidatus Methylomirabilota bacterium; assembly: GCA_036002485.1. Lineage (NCBI taxonomy): Bacteria > Methylomirabilota (SeqCode) > Candidatus Methylomirabilota bacterium. Next base: position 2,547 of record DASYTI010000079.1, read on the forward strand.
AGCGCGAGCATCGCGTTCTGCTCCACGAGGATGATCGAGACGTCGAGCGCGTTGATCTGCCGGATGACCTTGCCGATCTCCGCCGTCATGATCGGCGAGAGCCCCATGGAGGGCTCGTCCAGCAGGAGCAGCTTCGGCCGGGTCATGAGGGCGCGGGCGATGGCCAGCATCTGCTGCTCGCCGCCCGACAGCGAGCCCGCGAGCTGGCGCCCCCGCTCGCGCAGGATCGGGAAGTGCTCGTAGATCATGGCGAGCGTGGACGCGACCCCAGATTTCTTGGTGCGGAGATATGCGCCCATTTTCAGATTTTCGAGGACGCTCATCTTCGGGAAGAGCCGGCGGCCTTCGGGGACGTGCGCGATGCCGAGTCGCACGATGTCGTGCGGCGCGAGGCCGACCAGTGACGTGTTCTCGAAGCGCGCCTCCCCGCCGCTCGGTGTGATCAGACCCGTGAGCGCGCGGAGGCTCGTCGTCTTGCCCGCGCCGTTCGCGCCGATCAGGCTGACGATGGCGCGGGCGGGCACCTGCAAGGAGAGGCCCTTCACCGCTTCCACCGCGCCGTAACGGACCCGGAGGTCTCGGACCTCAAGCATGCGCGAGTCCCGCGCCGAGGTAGGCTTCGATCACCCTCGCGTTCGTGCTCACGTCGGCGGGCGTGCCCTCGGCGAGCTTCTGCCCGAAGTTCAGCACGACGATGCGCTCGCACGTTCCCATGACCGCCTTCATGTTGTGCTCGACGAGCAGGATGGTGGTGCCCCGATCGCGGATGGTCTTCACCAGCGCCATGACGCGACCGCTCTCGTCGAGATTCATCCCGGTCACCGGCTCGTCGAGCAACAGGAGCCGCGGTCGTGCGGCCAGGGCCATGGCGATCCCGAGCGCGCGCTGGTGGCCATGCGGGAGATTCCGCGCGAGCTGATCGGCGTGAGTGGACAGCCCCGCGAAGTCCAGCACCTCGCGGCTGCGGGCGACCTCTTCCGCTGGGTACGTCCGACGGCTGAACAGCACCTGGCCCAGGCCCTTCCTGCTGTGCAGGTGCAGGCCGAGGAGGACGTTCTCCAGCGCCGTCAGCTCCTGGAAGAGCGTGGTGAGCTGGAAGGTGCGCACCAGTCCACGCCGGACGACTTGATGCGGCCGGAGCCGGGTGATGTCGGCGCCGTCGAACCGGATGGTGCCGGCCGTCGGCCGGATGAAGCCGGACAGCAGATTGAAGTAGGTCGTCTTGCCCGCGCCGTTCGGGCCGATGAGGCCGACGATCTCGCCTTCGGAGACGGTGAGATCGACATGGTCGACGGCGGCGAGTCCGCCGAAGTACCGGGTGAGGCCCCGCGTTTCGAGAAGGAGCCGGGAGCTCACGCGGCCGGGCTCGGGCTCTCCGCCGCGGCGCTCTTCCACCACCGGAGCCCCGCCAGCTTTCCGGGCAACGTGATGAGACCGCCGGGCAAGAAGAGGATGGTCAGCAGCATCACGATCGAGTAGAAGATGGTCTCGTAGGCGCTGCCCCGGAAGGGTTCGGAGAGGAGCGACAGGAAGACGGCCCCGACGATCGGGCCCGCGAAGTGGCCCCGACCGCCGACGAAGTTGTAGATGAGGATGTTGGTGGCGAGCAGAAAGCCGAACTCCGGCGGGAAGAGAAAGCGGATGAAATGCGCGTAGAAGGCGCCGGCCACGCCCGCGAAGAAGCAGCCGAGCGCGAAGGCCAGCAGCTTGTAGTTGGCGATGTTGACGCCGAGCGACTGCGCGAGGTTATCGGCCAGGCCAATGCCCTTCCAGACGAGCCCGAGGCGACTTCGCTCCAGCTTTCCGAGAATGACGAGCACCACGAGCATGAGGACGAGCCCCAGGTAGTACTGGCTCGTTTTCGTGGCCAGCGTCATGCCCAGGATGCTGGGCTTCGGAACACCGCTCAAGCCGGCATTGCCGCGGGTCAGGGGGACCCAGATCGAGGCGATGAGGCGAACCGCCTCGACGAAGGCCACCGTCACCATGGCGAAGTAGACGCCCCGCAGCCTCAGCGAGGGATAGCCGATGCCGAGGCCGACGGCGGCGGCCAGGACGGCCCCCCCGAGCAGCGAGAGCTCGAAGGGAACGCCGAGATCTTTGGCGAGGAGCGCCGACGTGTACGCCCCGATGCACATGAACGCCGAGTGTCCGATGTTGAGCTGGCCGCAGGAGAGCGACGGGCGCAGGCTCGCGGCGAGGATGACGTTGATGAACACGAGAGCGAAGAGATAGACGTAGTAGTCGCCGGCCACGAGCGGGAGCAGGGTCAGGAGGGCCACCACGACGATCAGCGCGGCCGCGGTGCGCGCGCTACGGGGCATGACCGAAGAGTCCGGTCGGTCGGAAGAGGAGCAGGAGGATGATGAAGACGAAGCTCAGGAGGAAGGCCGGCTCGGCGCCGAGCGCGGTGGCGACGATGGAGTCGATGAGGCCCAGGATGAGCCCGCCCAGGATGGCGCCCGGAATGCTCCCGAGGCCGCCCAGGATGATGATGATGAACGCCTTCAGGAGCGGCTGTTCCCCCATCATGGGGTCGAGCTTGAAAATCGGCGCCATGAGCGCGCCGGCCGCCGCGGCCAGCGCGAAGCCGACGGCGAAGGCGAGGCCGTTCACCACGTTCACGTTGACGCCCTGGAGGGCCGCCGCCTCCTTGTCCTGCTCGATCGCGCGCATGGCCGCGCCCATCCGGGTCCTGTTGATGAACAGGTAGAGTGAGACGACCAGCACGCCCGCGATGGGGATGATCATCAGGCGCTCGACGGAAATCATCACGCCGAGCACGTTTCTCGTTCCCGAAAAGACCGGCGGCACGTGTTTGTCGAGGGTGCCGAAGACCGGATAGCCGGCGGCCTGCAGCAGGGTGGTGAGGGCGAGGAGGGCCACCAGCGTCGGTTCGATGCCCCCCTTGATGGGCCGGTAGATCGAGCGCTCGACGAGATACCCGAACGCGCCCAGCAGGAGCATCGCGACCACGAAGGCCGCGAAGTACGGCGCCCCCCACTGGAAAAAGACGTAGTAGATGACGAAGGCGCCCAGCATGTAGACCGCCCCGTGCGCGAAGTTGATGATGTGCATCATGCCGAACATGAGGGTGAGCCCGAGGGCCATCAGGATGTAGATCGAGCCGATGCTGAGGCCGATGACCGTGCTCTGCACAAACAGCGCAGGAGTCATCTGGAAGTGGGAGGCCCCGACATGGCCCCCCACCGCCCCCAAACGCTCGGAGCGCCCCGGGGAACCCGGGGCGCTCCTCGATCATTCGACATGCGGCTGATCAGTTGTGAGGCGGTTTGAGCTGGACGACGAGGTGCGCGATCCCGTCTCTGACCTCGGAGAAGGGCATGGGGTAGATGATCTGGTTGCCGATGCCGTAGTAGTCCTTCCCACCGAAGTGCGCCTTCCCCCAGAGGTTCTCGAACTCGACCGTGCTCAGCGCCTCCGCGATCTTCTTCGGGTCGAGGCTCTGGGCCTTCTTCACGGCCGCCACGAACGCGAAGGCCGGATTGACGAAGTCGATGCTGGTCGCGTTCCACTCGCCGTGCTTCTTGGTATACCGCGCCTGCCAGCTCTTGATCTTCTCCGGCAGCGGTGTCTGCACGTAACCGTGGACCCACGTGCCCTCCACGTTCTCCTTCCCGGCGATGCCCGCCACCACCGAGGTGTCCATCTGGCCGATGTGGATGAACCGACCCTTGAAGCCGAGCACGCGGGCCTGCTTGATGATCAGGCCGACGCTGCCCGCCGGCGAGGCGAGCACGCTGATGATGTCCGGCTTCTGGGCGAGGACGCGCAGCAGGAGCGGGTTGAAGTCCGTCACGGGGCGCTCGAAGAACTCCCGCGCCACCACCTCGTAGCCCAGCTTGGCGACGTAGTTCGTCTCCACCTTGAGCGACCACCAGCCGGTGTCGTCGTTCGGCGTGATGGAGGCCACGCGCTTGATATTCGGATGGTTCTGCTTGATCCAGTTCCAGAAGGTGACGGTCTCCGGCGGGGAGGGGAAGCTGTGGAAGGTGTAGGGATTCTTCGGGCTCACCAGCCCGTCGGCGTAGGCCAGGGGCAGGTTCAGGGTGCGGGTTTCGTTGACCGTCTCCTCGATGGCCTTGACCACGGTGCCTCCCAGGACGGAGATGAAGTGCACGCCGTCCTTGGAGATGAGCCGGTTGACCGTGGCCACGCCTTCGGCGATCACGTACTTGTGGTCGTAGGCGACCACCTCGAGCTTGTACTTCTTGCCGCCCACCTCGAGCCCGCCCTGGGCGTTGATCTCGTCGAAGATCAGCTCGGTCGCGCCCTTGTGGGGAATGCCCCAGGGCGCGGCGGGCCCGGAGAGCGGCGTCGCGATGCCGAACTTGATGACATCGGCCGCGCCGGCGCTACCCGGACTGACGGCCATCAGGACTGCCACGATGAGAAGCGTCGACCACGAGAGCGAGCGCCATGGCTTCATCGCCATCCCTCCCGGATGCTGTGTGTGGGTCAGAGGGTTCCTGGGGTACGCGGACTATAGCACGCGCGCGACCGGTAATTCGGGGCGCTTCTCGCGGAAGGCCCGGACCCCTTCCCGAGAATCATCGCTCGACCGGACCCGATCACCGAGCGCCCGCTGTCGCATATCGTGGCGATGCTGCCAGAGCGGGGGGGGCGAGGTCAAATTGGTGTCGTCGAACGGCGGATGGGGGCGAGGCTCCGGTTTGACTTGTCCCGCGCGCTCTGACAGGATCGGCGCGAGATGCCACCTGAGAGGGAGGACCGATACGGGATAGGCGGATTCGCAATTCCTTTATTGTCCGGGGGCCCACCTACGTGGGAGGTGTCATATGACGGCAAGAATTCGACGTCGCCGGACGTTGCTCAGCGTTGTCGCGCTCGGTGCCCTGGTCGGCTCCCTGGCCGTGGCGAGCTCCGCCGCGGCCCAGGCGACGGAAACCCCGCGCCGAGGCGGAATCCTGCTGTCGGCCATCGGGGCCGACGCGCCGAGCCTCGACCCGCACCAGGAGAGCACCTTCGCCACGCTCCAGCCCGTCGCCCCGCTCTACAGCACGCTCCTGCAGTTCGATCCCTACAACTACCCGAACGTCATCGGCGACGTGGCCAGCGAGTGGAAGATCTCGCCGGACGGATTGACGTACACGTTCAAGATCCGCGGGGACATCCGGTTCCACGACGGCTCGACGTTGACCGCGGCTGACGTCAAGGCCACCTACGACAAGATCGTCTTCCCACCGGCCGCGGTCCGCAGCATCCGGCAGCCCTACTACGCGGCGATCGCGAGCATCGAGGCGCCGGACCCCACCACCGTGGTGATCAAGGCCAAGTTCCCCTCGGCTTCCCTCCTGTCGAACCTCGCCTCGCCCTGGAACGTCATCTTCCCGAAGAAGTACCTCGACAAGGACCCGAACTACTTCAAGACGAACGTGGTGGGCTCCGGGCCCTTCAAGCTCAAGAGCCACACGCGCGGGTCGACGTTCGAAGGGGAGCGGAATCCGGACTACTTCGTCAAGGACCGGCCGTACCTGAACGGCTACAAGTTCTACATCAGCACGGAGACGTCCGTGCGCGCGGCGGCCATCCGGTCCGGGCGCGCCTACATCGAGTTCCGGGATCTGCCCAACTCCGAGGTGGAGGCGATCAAGAGGCAGCTCGGCGACAAGGTGGTCGTCCAGCAGACCCCCTTCGTCATCCAGTTCGGCATCTCGATCAACAACAACGTGAAGCCCTTCACCGACGCTCGTGTCCGCAAGGCCCTCACCCTGGGCATCGATCGCTACACGGGCGGCCGGGTGCTGTACCCGCTCACGGGCCTCAAGGACCCCGGGGCCCTCACGCGTCCGGGAACGGAGTGGGCGATGTCGCCGGCCGAGCTCGAGAAGTTCCCGGGGTTCTGGCGTGACGCCGACAAGAGCCGCGCTGAAGCCAAACGGCTGCTCGCCGAGGCGGGCTACCCCAACGGCTTCAAGGTGGTGCTGAAGAACCGCAACGTCAAGCTCCCCTACCAGGACTTCGCGGTGTACGTGATCCAGGAGTGGCGCAAGATAGGGATCGAGGCCGAGCATCGTCCGCTCGAGACGGCGACGTGGTATGCGGATGGGCGGGATCAGGGGAACTTCGAGCTGATGGTGTTCCCGGCCGGCGCGTTCATCGACGATCCCGATCAGCTGTTGTTTCCTTACCTCACGGGGTCGCCGCAGAACTGGGGGCGCTTCACCAATCCCGCCATCGACGACCTGTACGCGCGGCAGGCGCGGGCGTTAGACCCCGCCGAGCGCAGGAAGCTGGTCATCGAGCTGCAGAAGATCGTGCTCGAGAACGCGTACCACATGCCGGGCCTGTGGTGGAGCCGCAACGTCGTGCACTGGGCCAAGGTGAGGAACTACGTGGCCCAGCCGAGTCACTTCACCAATCAGAAGCTTCAGGACGTCTGGCTGGCCGAGGATTGATGCGAACCTACGTCCTGACTCGCCCGATTCCTCCACCTGATCGCCACCGGCAGGTGACGAACATGGGTCCACAACGTCGTGAGCTCCGACACCCCGGTGTCGCCTCCCTGGTCCTGGGCGCCGTCCTGATCGTTGGCACCGTCCAGGGGGCCGCCGGGCAGGGCACCACGGGCCAGGCAGCACCAGCGGGCGAGGCCGTCATCGCGTGGCACGTCACGATCGCGCCGAGCTGGTTCGACCCGTCGACCGCGCCGCCGCAGATCACGCCCTTCGGGATCATGTACGCGATCCACGATGCGCTCGTGCGTCCGCTGCCCGGACAGAAGGTCGGCAACAGCCTGGCGGAGTTGTGGACGGAAAGCCCGGACGGCCTGGTGTACGAGTTCAAGCTCCGCCGCGGCGTCAAGTTCCACAACGGCGACCCCGTCACCGCCGAGGACGCGAAGTTCAGCTTCGATCGGTACAAGGGGGCCGGGGCCAAGGAGCTACAGACACGGGTCACGAAAGTAGAGGTCGTCGATCCGTCGACGATCCGCTTCCACCTGAAGGAGCCCTGGCCGGACTTCATGACCTTCTACGGCACGACGGCCACCGCGGCCGGGATCGTCGTGCCCAAGAAATACATCACGCAGGTCGGAGACGATGGGTTCCGCAAGCATCCCATCGGCGCCGGCCCGTACCGTTTCGTGAGCCACCTGCCGGGCGTGGAGGTGGTGATGGAGGCCACCACCAGCTACTGGCGCCGTGTGCCCAACGTCAAGCGGCTGGTCATGAAGAGCGTCCCCGAGGGCACCACCCGTGTGGCGATGCTCAAGAAGGTCGAGGCGGACATCGCCTTTGCCCTGGACGGCGAGGACGCCGAGAACGTCCGCCGTGACCCGAAGCTGCAGCTGGTGCCCTCCAAGCACGCCTCCATCTACTGGATCGAGTTCGCCGACCAGTGGGACCCCAAGTCCCCCTGGCACGACAAGCGGTTGCGGCTGGCCGTCAACTACGCGCTGGATCGCAAGGCGATCAACGAGGCGTCCTGCCTGGGGTTCTGCCCGCCCACGTCGGTCATCGTGCCTCGCGTCATGGACTACGCACTGCAAACGTCGGGGTTCCCCTACGACGCCGCCAAGGCCAAGCAGCTGCTCGTGGAGGCCGGCTACCCCAACGGGCTCGACGCCGGGGAGTTCGTGCCGATCCCGCCGTTCTTCGCAACGGCCGAGGCCTCGGTGAACTACCTGAACGCCGTGGGCATCCGCACGCGGATCCGCACGATGGAGCGCGCGACCTTCTACGCCGCTTGGCGGGAGAAGAAGCTGCGCGGGCTGTTCATGGTGGCGGCGGGGAACTCCGGCAACGCGGCCAGCCGCGTGGCGGAGTTCATCTACTCGAAGGGCAGCTACGCCTACGGCGGCTATCCCGACATCGACGACCTGGTCGTGCAGCAGGCCCGCGAGCGCGATCCCCGCAAGCGCGAGGCCCTGCTGCATCGCATCCAGCAGCTCTCGATGGACCGGGTGATGTTCGCGCCGATCATGGACTA
>DASYTI010000080.1 GCA_036002485.1 Candidatus Methylomirabilota bacterium
GCGTAGGCGCCTCCGCCCTGCCCCCCATCCCCCGAGACGGGGGTCGCTCACCGCCCCGCCTGCGGCGGGGACGGCTCGCGGGGCGGAGGCGCCCTGCGCTTCGGGGCGCGCTACGGCTCGTCGGATTCGCTCCGGACGGCACCCGGCCCACGCCCATCTCGCGCACTACCGTTGCCGTTTCTTCGGACTTCAGAACCGGCCGCGTACAATCGCGGCATGATGATTCGTCTGGGCGTTGTGGTGGCGCTGTCGGTGCTGCTGGTCTTGCCGGCGGAAGGGGCGGTTAGGGTGACGGCGACGCCGTCCTCGCTGCGTCAGGGGGACACGGGCGCGCTCGTCGTCACCGGCGTGCCCGATGCCAAGGTGATAGAGGGCAGCGTCGGCGAGCGGCCGCTCATCTTTTTCCCCTATGCCGATGGCTACGCGGCCTTGATCGGGGTGGACCTCGCGGCGCCGGCGGGGCAGACGCCGTGGCGCGTGGGCTGGGTCGACGCCACGGGCAACCCGCGAAAGGCCGCGGGCACGCTCAGGATCAGGTCTCGGAAATTTCCCGTGCAGAAGCTGTCGCTGCCCGGGAACATGGTCGATCTCGACCGCGCCACCGAGCAGCGGGCCAACAAGGAGGCGGCCCAGCTCAACACGCTCTACAGCATGGTCTCGGGCGAACGGCTCTGGCGCGGCCACTTCACTCGGCCCGTGGCCTCCACCGGGCCCGGGGATGGCTTCGGCGCGCGGCGGATCATCAATGGCAAACCCCGCTCGCCTCACTCCGGGCTCGACTACTCGGCGCCCACGGGGACGCCGGTCGTCGCCGCCAACCGGGGCCGGGTCGCCCTCATCGGCGACTTCTTCTTCGGCGGACGCACGGTGGCCGTGGACCATGGCCAGGGGCTCTATACGCTCTACATGCACCTCGATCGGGTGCAGGTGGCCGAGGGTGCGCTCGTGGAGCGTGGAGAGACGATAGGGACGGTGGGCAGCACGGGGCGCGCCACGGGGCCGCACCTGCACTGGGGCGTCCAGCTGCGGCGCGCGCGGGTGGATCCCGAGGGACTGCTCGCGCTGCCCGTGAGGGACTGAGCCTCTCGTGACCGGATGAGGCGCTCGACGGCGCGGCCCGCCGCTCCGTCTGCGGACGCGCGGTCCGCCGAGATGCTGGTCGCCCTCGGCGTGGCCGGGCTGACCTGCATGGTCTTCCTTCCCGCCCTCGGCGGCGGCTTTCTGCCATGGGACGATGAAGCAAATCTCGTCGTCAATCGCGCCTGGCGCGGGCTTGGTCCATCCCAGCTCGGCTGGATGCTCACGAGCTTCCACAAGGGCCACTGGATACCGGTGACGTGGCTCTCCTTCGCCCTCGACCATGTCCTGTGGGGCATGGATCCTCGGGGCTATCACCTGACCAGTGTCCTCGTCCATGGCGCCAATGCCGGACTGGTCTGTCTTCTCGCCATGCGGCTCCTCGAAGCGGGGCGGGGCGCCGAGCGCCTCGCCGGCGGGGCCGCCGCCGCCCTGGCTTTCGCCCTTCATCCGCTCCGCGTCGAGTCCGTGGCCTGGGTCACCGAGCGGCGCGACGTGCTCTCGGCATTCTTCTTCCTGGTGTCCCTGCTCGCCTACCTTCGAGCGGTCCGGGAGGAGCCGGTCTGGCGGAGCCGCTGGTACTGGCTCGCCCTCGGCGCCTTCGCCCTGTCGCTCGGGTCCAAGTCGATGGCCGTGAGCCTGCCCGTGGTCCTCCTCATCCTGGACATGTATCCGCTCGCGCGCGGGCGGGGCGCCTGGCGCCTGCGACTGATCGAGAAGGCTCCCTTCGCGCTCCTCAGCCTGCTCGCGGCCGCCGTGGCCACGGTTGCCGTGCGCGCGGGAGGCAGCGTGAGCAGCCTGGCCGATCTCGGCGTGGCGCAGCGCCTCGCCATCTCGAGCTATTCGGTCGTCTTCTATCTCTGGAAGACTCTCGTTCCGGCGGGGCTCTCGCCGCTCTACGAGCTTCCGCTGGAGCTCGACCCGGGGGCGGCCGTATACCGTCTGAGCATGACGCTGGTCATCGCGATCCCCGTGGCGGCGCTGGTGCTGCGGCGGCGTCAGCCGTGGCTCCTCGCGGCGTGGGCGGCCTATGTGGTGATGCTGCTTCCCGTGGTTGGCATCGCCCACAATGGTCCGCAAATCGCCGCCGACCGCTACACCTACCTGCCATGTCTGCCCTGGGTCATCCTGCTCGGAGGGCTCGTGGCTCTCCTCTGGAGCCGCTCGTGGTCGATCCCCGTGGCTGGCGCCGCCCTCGGCCTCTTGGCCTGGCTCACCATCGGGCAGATCCGCGTGTGGCACGATCCGGAGGCGCTGTGGACGCATGCCCTCCTGGCCTCTCCCTCGGCCGTCGCGCATTCGAGCCTCGGGGTCGCTCTGGACGAGCGCGGCCGATCCGACGAGGCCATCGCCCACTTCCAGCAGGCTCTCCGCGTCAACCCGCGACTCGCTCACGCGGAGAACAACTGGGGTATCGCGCTGGCGAAACAGGGACGCTGGGAGGAGGCGGCGCGACATTACGAGGCCGCGCTACGGATCGATCAGCGCCATGCCGAGGCGCACGCGAACCTGGCCGTGGCCCTCGGTCGCCTCGGCCGCTATGCCGAAGCACAACGCCACATGGAAGAGGCCCGCGCGCTTGTCCTATCGCGCACTCGCTAGGGCCGGGGCCAGGATGTAGCCGCTCCGCCAGGTGTCGGCGCCGTCGGGATAGAAGCGCATGGAGCCCTTCTGGAAGACCTCGAGCGCCGCGCCGACCGCGCAGAGGATGGCGTCCCACCGGTCTTCGATGGACTTGAGCTCGGCGCCCGACATGGACGCCCGCGGCCGCAAGGCGACGAGGGCGCGCCACGCCGAATCCCCGGCGACGACATAGCGCCCGCCCAGCGCGGTCCGGCAGCGCTCGATGAAGGGTTGGAGCCCGTCCTCGACCCAGCGCCGTCGAGGGCCGAAGTGACGCTGCTTGTATTTCACGATGGTGAGCCCGGGCTTCCGGTCGAGCGCGAAGAGGAGCACCTGGAGCGCGTTCGGATAGATCTCGCGTATGGCCGGGCTCGCGCTTCTCGGACACCAGGCGGGGCCGAATGCGTCGAGGGGGTACGTGGAGAGCAGGGCCGAGATGAAGGCATCGAGACCGGGGTACCGAGGCGGGCTGTGCGTCGAGGCGTGGAAGCGCCCGAAGCAGCTCGAGATCTCGTTGTCGCAGCCACGCCGGCCGGCGCCCAGACCCAGCAGCGGGGCGTCGATGGCGACCGAGGCTCGGTGATGAGCGACATGCTTGGCGATCCAGCCGAGCACCTCCGCATGACGAGCGAGGCTGCGCGGGATCTCGCGCAGGTGGAGAGGAAAGCGCTGCCCGCCCAGGAGGGCCACGCCCGAGGGATTGCCGTCCTTCCACGCGAGGTCGACGCCGAGAAATCTCACGCGGGCGGGCGGGCGATGCTGCCGGCCATCACGCTCACCGCGGAGCCGCCCACGCGGACGCGGCCCACGGCGCCGTCCTGGACGAGGAGCTCGACGCGAAGCCGCCCGGGCCGCCCGAGGCCGTCGCCCTGCTCGGCCGTGAAGGCCGCCATGGTGCCGGCGGGGCGCAGCAGGCCCGCTTCGAAAAGCCAGAGGCCGATCGAGGAATGAACGGAGCCGGTGACGATGTCCTCGGGGATGCCGTAGTGCGGCGCGAAGAAGCGGCTGTGGGTGGCGGAGTCCGCCTCCACCGTCTCGCGCGAGACGACGCAGACCCCGCGGACGCCGGCATGCGTGGCGACCTCTCCGAGGGCGGCCATGTTCGGCTTGAGGGCCCGGAGGACCTCGAGCCCGGCCACGGGGATGACGAGATCGTGGTCCGGCGTGGTGACGGCGGCCGCCCAGCCCGCGGCGGCGGGCAGACCGATCGCCTCGCGCACATGCGCGAGCTGTCCCGTGAACGGGTGAAGCGTCGGTACCTTGGGCTCGAGCCAGATCAGCCGCCGCGTCTTGTCCGCGACCACGCTGGCCCCGAGGTGGCCGCTCATCGTCTCGAAGACAACGCGCTCGTCACGGAGCCGGCCCGCCTCGAGGAGGGCGTGCACGGCGGCGATCGTCGTGTGGCCGGAATAGGCGACCTCCCGCTTCGGCGTGAACCAGCGCAGGTGCCAGTGGGCGCCCTCCCGCGCGGCGGGGGTGAGGAAGGCCGTGCCGGGGAGGTTCGTCTCCGCGGCCACCGCCTGCATCTGCGAGTCCGATAGCCCGCGGGCATCGAGGACCACGGCGGCCGGATTGCCCGTGAAGGGCCTCTCCGCGAACGCGTCCACCTGGAGGATGGGGATCACAGGCGGATTCGCTCGCGGAGCTGGCGCGCTTTTCTTGCCAGCATGCGAGAGGACCAGACGGTGGCCATGGACTGCGCCATCATGCCGTAGACGCGGAAGCGCGGGACCTTGAGGACCACGTCGGGGTCGAGCCAGTTCGGCGACTGCGCGAGGAGATCGAGGGTGCGCAGGCCGATGAGGAGCGGCCACGCGCAGGCCAGGCGCATCCGGGTCTCGCGCTTGGGGATGGCGAAGGTATATTGCCAGCCCGCCTCGTAGTGATCGAGGGCCAGGTTGAGCAGCTCGACGAGCAGCGGTCGGAGCGTGGCGCCGGCCGCGGGATCGAGGAGGTCCTTGGGCTCGAGCCCCAGCCGGGCCAGGTCGCGGCTCGGCAGATAGCAGCGGCCCTGCCGCAGGTCGCGCGGAATATCGCGCAGCACATTCGTGAGCTGGAGCGCCTTGCCGAAACGGATGCCGAGCGCCTTCATGGTCTCGAGGTCCCAGTGCTTGAGCCGCGTCCGGTGGGCGACGTGGACCTCCGTCCAGAACTCGCCGACGCAGCCGGCCACGAGGTAGGTGTAGCGGTCCAGGTCGTCGCGCGACTCGAGGGCGGCGAGGCCCGTCTCGTCCTCGCCGGGGAAGCGGCGCAGATCCTCGGTCATTCCCTCGATGATGGTCTCGAGGACATGGCGGACGCGCTGGCGATCCGCCACGGGCAGCGCCTGGTACGCCGCGAAGCACTCGGGCAGGCGCTCGAGCAGGGTGCGCTCGGCTGCCAGAGACTGGATGCCGCGCGTCGCGGCCACGAGAGCGGCGAGCCGGCCCGGGACCAGGATGTCGAGCTCGCCGCGGAAGGCGAGCAGGTGAGTGATCCGCAGCTCCCGGTCGACCAAGCGCGTGTCGGCGATGGTGTCGGCCGCTCGCGCGAAGAGATAGGCCAGCCCCAGGATGGGTCTGACCGAGGCTGGGAGCACGGCGAGGGACAGATAGAACGAGCGGCTGACGCGCTTGAGCAGGTCGGACGTCAGGTCAGGCGGCTTTTTCATTGTGAGTCAGGGGGGAGCGATCGCCGATCTCGTTTGAGGGTTGGCTCGGCTCGCCTTCGGCTGCGCCTCACGCAGCAATCCCCGACCCCCCCCCACCGGTCACCCGCGAGGCTCGGCTTCTCAACAAGGTCCTCGGCATGTCCGCGGGCGGGAGGGTCGGGGCAACCCTCGGCGCGAGCCTAGTCTAAATCCATAGGATTGATGGGCTTGCGGGGGTCGTCCTTGGCCTTCTTGAGCGCCTGCTGGAGCTTGGCGTCGAGCACCTTGCCCTTGTTCTGCTCGGCCTTCATCTGCTCCAGGAAGCGCTCCTCGCGACGGGCCGCCTCGCCCTGGAGCGAGGTGATGGCATCGCCCAGGCCTAAGCCCGAGCTCTTCCGCGGCGGCGGCTCGTGGGCCACCACCGCTTCGAGGCCTGCGTCTATGGTCAGCCGGCCATTGCAGCAGGGGCAGGTGATGATGAAGGTCGCCATGGCTCACACCCTACCAGAAAATCAGAGCGCAAGGTATTGGGCCCGGATGGACTCGTCCTCCCGGAAAGCACGGGCCGTGCCCTCGTAGCGGATATGCCCCTTCTCGAGGACGTAGACGCGGTCGGCCAGATCGAGACAGAAGTCCACGTTCTGCTCGGCGAGGAGGATGGTCATCCCCTCCCGGGCCAGGCGGCCGATCTGCTCCTTGAGATGGTCGACCACGAGCGGGGCCAGCCCTTCCGAGGGCTCGTCCAGGAGCAGGAGCTCGGGGTTGCCCATCAGGGTGCGCGCGATCGTCAGCATCTGCTGCTCGCCGCCGGAGAGGAAGCCGCCCTGCCGGTTTACCAGCTCGCGAAGCTTGGGGAAGAGATCGAAGACCCGCTCGAGGGTCCAGCCCTGATTTCCCCCCCGGTCGCCCCCGCGGACACGCGCGGCGACGTCGAGGTTCTCCCACACGGTCAGGTCGGCGAAGATGCGGCGGTCCTCGGGAACGAAGCCGATGCCGAGCCCCGCGATCTCGTAGGGCTCGCGGCCGGTGATGTCCCGCCCTTTCCACACGACGTGTCCCTGGCGCGCCGGGGTCAGGCCCATGATGCTCCGCATGGTCGTGGTCTTGCCCACTCCGTTTCTCCCCACCAGGCATACGCACTCGCCCGCGGCCACCGCGAGGGAGACCCCGAAGAGCACCTGCGAGAGACCGTAGGAGGTGTAGATCTCCTTCACCTCGAGGATGGCGGCCATCAGTGCCGCTCCCCCAGATAGACGCGGCGGACTTCCGGATGGCGGCGGACCTCGTCCGGCACACCGTCGGCGATGACCCGGCCCTGGTGGAGCACGGTGATGCGATGGGCGATGGCGAAGACCACCTCCATGTCGTGCTCCGTGAAGAGCAGGGTCAGGTCCCGCTCGCGCCCGATGCGCTCGATGAGCTGGATCGACTCGCGCGTCTCCTGGGCCGACATGCCGGCCGTGGGCTCGTCGAGGAGGAGGATCTCGGGCTCGAGGGCGAGGGCGATGCCGAGCTCGAGCTGCTTCTGGTTGCCGTGAGAGAGATAGCCCGCGACCTCGCCGGCCTTGTCGAGGAGCCCGACCTGGGCGAGGACGGACTCCGCCTCCTCCCGGAAAAGGCGCTCCACGCGCGCGAAGAGGCTCCAGCCGCGGCCACGGTGGGACACGTAGGCGGCCTGGACGTTCTCGTAGACCGTGAGCTGGGGAAAGATGTTCGTGCGCTGGAAGGAGCGGCCCATCCCGAGGCGGCAGAGGTCGTGGGGCGGGATCCCCGTGATCTCCCGGCCCTTGAAGCTGACGCTGCCCGCGTCAGGCCGGAGGTGGCCCGTGATCAGGTTGAAGAGCGTCGTCTTGCCCGCGCCGTTGGGCCCGATGATGGCGCTCACGGAGCCGCGCGGCACGGAAAAGCTCACCCCGCCCACCGCCTGAAAGCCGTCAAAGCTCTTGCGGAGCTCGCGGACCTCAAGCACGCGCGGCCCCTCGCATGAGCCTCCGCCCGAGGCCGAGGGCGGCGCCGGCAATCCCCCCGGGAAAGACGAAGAGGAGCACGACGAGGATGGTGCCGAGGATGAGGGGCCAGTACTGTGTGTACGAGACGATTTGCTGGTTGAGCCAGAGGAGCACGAGCGCTCCCAGGGCCGGCCCGAAGAAGGAGCCCATGCCCCCCAGGAGCGTCATGATCAGCACCTCGGAGGACTTGGTCCAGTAAGCGAAGTCCGGGAAGACTCCTCGATTGAAGATGCCGAAGAGCCCGCCGGCCAGGCCGGCGAAGGCGCCCGCGATCACGAAGGCGCCGAGCTCGTAGCGTCGCACGTTGACCCCGATGAACTCCGCGCGCTCCGGGTTCTCACGGATGGTCGTGAGCATGCGCCCGAAGGGCGACCCCACGATGCGGCGGAGGAGCCACAGGCAGCCGCCGACCATCAGGAGGGTGAGAAAGTAGAAATATTCCGAGGTCCGGTAGCCGCCGAGCCAGGGCACCGCGCTCGCCACGCGCTCGAGCCACGCGAAATCCGGATAGGGGATCTCCGGCATGCCCTGCTCCCCGCCCGTGACCTCGTTCCACTTGAAGCAGATGGCCCAGACGATCTGCGCGAAGGCCAGGGTGAGCATGGCGAAGTAGATGCGCGTGAGCCGCACGCAGAAGAAGCCGAACACGACAGCAAAGAGGCCGGCGAGGAGCCCGGCGGCGGGGAAGGCGAGAAGAAAGGGCACTCCGGCCTTCTTCATGAGGAGCCCGGTCGTGTAGGCGCCGATGCCGAAATAGGCGGCATGGCCGAACGACACCAGCCCGGTGTAGCCGACGAGGAGATTGAGGCTGGTGGCGAAGAGCGCCCAGATCACGACGTCATTGGCGAGGAAGGTGTAGTAGCGCGAGCCGAGCGCGGGGACGAAGAAGGCGGCGATCAGCACGAGGACGGGCCAGCGAGAGCCCAGCCTCTTCATGCCGCGCTCGTGGTCATTGGAATTTGGCCGCCGAGGCGCCTGCGCAGGGCTCCGGCGCGAAGCGTTCGGGCGGATATCCGGCGTGGTCATTGGAATTTGGCCGCCGAGGCGCCTGCGCAGGGCCTCCGGCGCCCGTCGTTCGGGCGAATATCGCGTGCGGTCATTTCAGGGGCCGGCCGAGCAGGCCCCAGGGCCGGACGATGAGGACGGCGGCCATGAGAGCAAAGATCGAGAAAATGGAGAAGCGCGGAAAGAACAGGATGCCGAAGGAGAGGACCTGCCCGTAGATGAGGGCGCCCAGAAATGTCCCCCAGAAGGAGCCGAGCCCGCCGATGACCACGACCACGAAGGCCTCCACGATGACCTCCGTGTCCATGCCGGGGACGATGGCCCGCATGGGTGAGATGAGGGCGCCCCCGAGCCCGCCGAGAAACGAGGCCAGCATGAACACGCCCGTGTAGAGGGCCCTGACGTTGACGCCGAGCGCGCCCAGCGTCTCTCGGTCCAGAGCGGCCGCGCGGATGAAGCGCCCGATTCGCGTGCGCTGGAGCACGTACCAGAAGCCGAGGGCGATGGCGGGACCGAGGAGGATGATGAAGAGGTTGTAGTCGGGAATGGTCGCGCCGAAGACGCTGACCGCGCCCGTGAGGCCCGGCGGCCGTCCGACGGACTTTTGCTGGGTGCCCCAGATGATCCTGGCGACATCGCTCAGGATGAGGACGAGGGCATAGGTGAAGAGGAGCTGGTAGAGCTCCTCCTTTCCATAGAGGCGCTGGAAGAGGAAGCGCTCGACGATTCCGCCGAGGAGGGCGACCCCCGTGGCCGCCCCCAGGGCAGCCACCCAGAAGGTGACCGGGCCCGTCCCGAGCCACTGCACGATCTGATAGGCGGAGTACGCGCCCAGCATGTAGAAGGTGCCGTGGGCGAAGTTGAGCACGCGGAGGACGCCGAAGATGAGCGACAGGCCCGAGGCGATGAGGAAGAGGAACATCGCCGCGGTCAGGCCGCTGAGCGACTGCGCGAAGACGAACGAGAGGTCGGGCATCGAAACAGGCCCCCTCACTTTCTCAGCCCTCACTTCGTCGCTCTCCTCGCCTTCTGAATCAACTCAGCTCTCGTCTCGCGCCTCTGGCGCTCAACTCGAACGGCGGGCAGCGACTCAGCTCGAACTGCGGCCCTCTCCCCCGCGACGGGGGAGAGGGACTTCTCTTATCCCTCTCCCCTCAGGGGAGAGGGCCAGGGTGAGGGGAGAGACCTAGTCCATGAACTTGGTTGGATCGACGTAGGTGATGGGCTTCATGATCGGGAAGGCGTACTTCGGGTCCTTCACCGTCTTGCCGTAGAGCTGGCCGCGGTTCGCCTGATGGTCTTTCTCGCGAATCGTCTGCTTGCCGATGGGCGTGTCGATGGTCAGCCCGAGGAGAGCCTTGGCGACCTTGTCGGAGTCGGTGCTTCCGGCCTTCTTGATCGCCTCGGCGAGGAAGGCCATGCCGATATAGCCCTGGATGGCCCACGACGACGGGTATTCGTCCTTCAGGTATTTGGAGAGGCGCGCGGTGTAGTCCTTGTGCGGGCCGGGATTGTCCTCCCAGTAGAAGGCGTCATACGAGTTGCCCCAGATTCCCACCGGGTAGTCCGCGCCCATGGACTTGGTCGTCTCGGGCGAGGCCGCTTCGCCCAGGCCGATGAAGTTGTACTTGAGGGCGTCGAAGTATCCCAGGGCCCTGGCCTGCTTCGAGAAGGTCACGAAGAAGCCGCCCCAGATGGACGAGACCACCGCCTCGGGCTTCTTGGCCATCTGGGCGTTGATGAACGGGTTGTAGTCCTGCTCGCCCAGCTTGGGCCACTGCTGGTCCACGATCTCCACGCCGGGCTTGAGCCTCTTGATGTGCTCGACAAAGGACCTGGTCACATCCTGGCCATACGCGTAGTCGAAGGCAATGGTGGCGATCTTGGTCACCGGCCACTTGGCCACGATCTCGGCCGCGCTCCGGCCCTCCATGGTCGTGTTGGCGGCCACGCGGAAGACATACGGGTGCAGCTTGTCGGCCGCCGTCAGCTGATCGGTCTTGGGAATCGGCGCGATGAAGACGATCTTGTTCTCCTTGGCCACCACGGAGACGGCGGGACCCTCGGCAGAGGTGAGCGTCCCCATGAGGAAGTCCACGTTCTCCTTGAGGATGAGCTCGCGCGCGACCCGAACCGCCTCATTGGCGTCGGCCTTGGAGTCGCGCATCAGGAGCTCGATCTTCCGGCCGAGGACGCCGCCCTTGGCATTGATCTCGTCCACGTACATCTGGGCGCCCTTGGTGGCGGGCTCGCCGAAGAGCGCGGGTGGCCCGGACAGCGGCATGGGCACCCCAACCTTGATCGGCTTCTGAGCTTCCGCAGCCAGCGGCAGAGCCACTAGCGCGGCGAGGAGCAAAAACAGTGAGCGGACCATGACGGGCCTCCTTTGACGGTTCGCGGCGCGGGCTACAGGGCCGGGAAACCCGGGACCTGTACCCGAATCCGGTACACGGATGTGGACGCGGTGATGTAGAGACTCCTGTAGTCATCGTCGCCCCAGGCGAAGTTGGCCGTGTGCTCGGGGACCTTGATCACCCCGAGACAGACCGCGTCATGCGTGAACACGTGGATGCCGCCGGGCCCGCAGCAGTAGACATTGCCCGCGGAGTCGAGCTTCATGCCGTCGGGCGCGCCGCGCCCCTCCCCCGTGGTCTCGGCCCACACGCCCCCGCCCGTGAGGCCGCCGTCGGCCTTCACGTCGAAGACGCGGATGTGCGTGCGCGCGGTGTCGTTGACGAAGAGCCGGCGCCCGTCGAGCGAGAAGCACAGGCCGTTCGGTCTGTCGAAGTCGTCCACCAAGAGGGTGGGATGCTTCGGGTCGGCGCCGGCGCGATACACGCTCTGGTGCGACAGCTCCTGCTCGCGCTTGACTCCGTAGAAGTCCGCGCGGCCGTAGGGTGGGTCGCTGAAGTAGATGCCGCCGTCCGCGGCGCACACGATGTCGTTGGGGCTATTGAGCTGCTTACCCTCGTAGTGGGTGGCCACGGGGGTGATGCGGCCGTCGGGCTCGGTCCGCGACACCTGGCTCGAGGCGTGCTCGCAGGCGAGGAGCCGGCCCTGCCGGTCCCAGGTCAGGCCGTTCGATTTGTTGCAGGGCTTGCGGAAGGTGGTGACGCCGTCCGTGGCCGACCAGCGGCGAAGGTGGTCGCCGGGCATGTCGCTCCACAGCAGGTACTTGCCCGTGGGATGCCAGAGGGGTCCCTCCGTGAAGAGACAGTCCCCCGCTATCTTCTCGAACTCGACCGCCCGGCCGACGACGGCCGTGAAGCGTGGGTCGCGGATCTCGACGGTCACGTCTTCATCGGCTGGCCGGGCTTGCCCGCGGCATACCAGTCGTTGGGCTTGACCTCCTCGATCACCACCCACACCGCTTCCTTGGGCAGGCCCGTGACCTCGGTGATGGCCCCGGTCACGCGCTTGGCGATCTCGTCCTTTCGCTCCTTGCCCCACCCTTCGTAGATGCGGATATTGACGAATGGCATGCGGCTCTCCTGTGGGCGCCTCGCGCTCAGGCCTTGAGGGACTTGGCGAACAAGTCGGTGCAGCGCTTCCACGCGTCGGCGGCCGCCGCCGCGTTGAAGGACGGACGGTAGTCGGCGAAGAAGCCGTGGCTGGCGCCCGGGTACACGACGACCTCGACGTTCGGGTTATGTTGCTTGACGAGCTCGCCCATCTTGCGGGCATCGACTGGCGAAGGACTCGTGTCCTGTTCACCGCTCAGGGAGAGGAGCGGAATCTTGATGTCCTTGGCCACGTCGAAGCCGGTGACGGGCATCGGCTGATCGGGGTAGGGGCGCGCCGGCGGACCATACCAGGCCACGGCCGCCTTCATGTCCGGATTGGTGGCCGCAACCTGGAAGACGCTGGAGCCGCCCCAGCACCAACCGGTGACGCCCGCGCGGTCTGCGCGCGCGCCGGGCCGCTTCTTCGCCCAGTCCACCGCCGCCGCGACGTCGCCGAGCAACTGCTTGCGCGGCACGGCGAGAACGATTTTCATGATGTCCTGGATGTTCGGGAGCTGAGCGGTACCCCCTTCGCGCTTGAACAGCTCCGGCGCCACCGCGTAGTAGCCGGCCTTGGCGAAGCGGCGCGTCACGTCGCGCACCCATTCGTGGACCCCCCAGACTTCCGAGATGCACACCACGATGGGCGCGGGGCCGCCGGAAGCGGGGCGCGCCTCGTAGACGGGCATCATGTAGTCGCCGATCTTGACCTCGGCGTCGCCGGCCTGTATGCCGGTGGTGTCGGTCTTGATGGCCTGAGCCAGGGCCTTGTCCACGGCCACCGCGTAGCCGGCGAACGTGGCGCCTGCCACGAGCACCTGCCGCCGCGTGAGCCCGCTCGTCTCGCTTTCCCCCGTGGTCTCCGTCCCCACCGTCACGTCGCTCATTCGTGCATCCTCCCGTTATGGACTCGCGTCGAGGAAACTCTTGGCCGCCCCTGATGTTCAAGCCGTCGCGGGCACGCGTGCCCCGAAGTCTAGGTGGGGGCCGCTCGCCTGTCAATGCGTGCCCGTGCGCGCGCCGACCTGATAGACTCGGAGCGTGGCCGACCTCGTCAACGACTTTTCCTGGTCCCGTACTCGCGACAATGTCTTCAAGGACTGCCGCCGGCGCTACTTCTACCAGTACTACGGCGCCTGGGGCGGCTGGGAGGCGGATGCCGACCCCCTCGTGCGCCGCCTCTACGTCCTCAAGCAGCTCGGGACCCGGCAGATGTGGGCGGGGCGGCTTGTCCACGAAGCGGTGGAGCGGGCCCTCCTCGCCATGCGCGACGGCTACGCGCTCTCCGAAGCCGCGCTGATCGAGGATACCGTGCGGCAGATGCGCGGGGAGTGGCGCGGCTCGAGGGCCGGCGTCTACCACGAGCATCCCAAGCGCACGGGGCTCTTCGAGCACGAGTACGCGGTGCCCATCCGGGACGCCGAGTGGCAGGCCCTCCGCGACCATGTCGTCCGCTGCCTGCGCAATTTCCACCGGTTGCCCCTCCTCGCCGAGATCAAGCAGACTCCGACCGAGCGCTGGACCTTCATCGAGGACATCGGCTCCTTCGCCTTCGAGGGCACCCGCGTCTTCTCCGCGCCGGACTTCGGCTTCTGGAACGCCGCGGATCGCCTCCAGCTCGTGGACTGGAAGACGGGCGGCAGTGGCGGGGAGAGCGCGGCCATCCAGCTGGGCGGCTACGCGCTCTACGCCCTCGAGGTCATGGGGGTGGATCTCCAGCGCGTGGATCTGCTCGAGGTCAATCTCGGATCAGCCAAGGTGACCGCGCATCCCTGGGACGAGGTGAGCCTGGACCGGGTGCGCGAGCACATCCGTCTCTCCGTGCGCGCGATGCGGGCCTATCTCAAGGACTCGGACAGGAACCTCGCCGAGGAGGGGAACTTCGAGAAGAGCGAAGACTTGCGCATCTGCCGCTGGTGTAATTTCCGGGCGGTCTGCCGTCCCGAGCTGCCGCCGTTCTCGACGGCGGAGGCGGTGGAGGGAGCGACGCCGCTCCCCCCCGGATCCGAAAAAATTCATGCGGTGGGGGGGGCCGGGGGAGGAGCGACGCCGCTCCCCCCCGGATCCGAAGAGATCGAGACGGTATCGTGAAGGCCCTCCTGGTCGACCTCGACGACACGCTCCTCGACTACACCGGCGGCGTCGACGCCTCGTGGGAAAGCGCGTGCCGGGCTCTGGCCCCGACCGCGGGCCTCGATGCGCCCGCCCTCGCGGACGCGGTCCGGATCGCGCGGCGCTGGTTCTGGGACGATCCGGGTCGCCAGCGGAGCGAGCGCATGAACATGATGGGGGCCTGGGGCAAGATCGTCGCCAATGGGCTCGAGCGGGTGGGCGCGCCGAATCCCGGGCTCGCGGCCCGCATCGCCGAGGACTTCGCGGCTCGGCGCTGGGCCGTCATGCGGCTCTTTCCGGGCGTGCCGGAGGCGCTGGGCCGGCTGCGCGCCAACGGCGTGCCCATGGCCCTCGTCACCAATGGCGACACGAGCCAGCAGCGACGGAAGATCGAGCAATTCGACCTCGGCAGCTTCTTCGACGTGATCGTGATCGAGGGCGAGTTCGGAGTCGGCAAGCCCGAGGAGATCGTCTACCGCCACGCCCTCGAGGGCCTGGGCATCGCTCCCGCCGAGGCGTGGATGGTGGGCGACCACATCGAGTGGGACGTGGCGGCGCCGCAGCGGCTCGGCCTGCGCGGCATCTGGGTGGACCGCGAGCGGACGGGCCTGCCCGAGGGCATCTCCGTGCGGCCCCACCGCATCGTGCGGGAGTTTTCGGAGGTCTTGGACTCGACCCCCTCACCCTGACCCTCTCCCCCACTGGGGG
>DASYTI010000081.1 GCA_036002485.1 Candidatus Methylomirabilota bacterium
ACGAGGCCCGCGAGCTGCCTCGATGAGCGGTTTGCAAGGCCGAACCGGCCCCGGCCGCGGAGTGAGCACGCTGCCTGTTCCAACGTCCACCGTGACGGCTCTGGCCCGGGCGATGCGGGTGCAGAGCACCCGAGCCGAGAACATGCCGCTCGCGCAGACCGTCGACCCCTTCCTCACGTGGCTTGAGAACCGCGGCCGCTCGCCCCATACGATCCGTGGCTACGCGTCGGATCTGCGTGAATTCATCCCGTTCGCTGAGCAGATCGGCTGCCCGCGGCCGCATGACCTCAGCTTCCGTGAAATCGAGTTGTACATGGCCATGCTACGGGAGCGCGGGGCGGCGCCAGCCACGATCAACCGAGCCGTCTCGACCCTGTCGGCGCTCTGGATATTCTTGCGTCGCGAGGGCGTCGCGACCAATGACGCGACTCGCGACGTCATCTCGCTCAAGGAGCCGGTGCGCCTTCCGGTCTATCTGCCACAGGACGAGCAGGAGCGTTTGCTCGCCGGCCTCGCCCGCCTGCGGACGCCACTCGGCCGGCGCGATCATGCCGTCTTCGGCACGTTCCTATTCTGCGGCCTGCGCCTTGAGGAGCTCGTGCGTGTGCGGCTCGATGCACTCGATCTGGAAAGCTGCCGACTGCGGGTCATCGGCAAAGGTGACAAGCAAAGGCAGCTCCCCGTCGTCCGGCGACTCCGTCGAATTCTCGAAGCCTACCTGCGGGACGCGCGCCCCCAGCTCGTCGCGGATACGACGCTGCCGTGGCTCTTCGTGAATGCCAACGGAGACCGGGGCGGCTACCGAGCACGGCGTCCTGGAGAACCCTTAGTGACCAGGAGTGTCTACCGGCTCGTGGTCGAGCGCTCCGAGGAGATTCTCGGGCGCCGGGTCCATCCGCACGCGCTTCGGCATTCGTTCGCCAGCCGACTGCGAAGCCGGGGCGCGGACCTGCAAGAGGTTCAAGAACTGCTCGGCCATTCCAGCATCACGACGACGCTGATGTATTCCCACATCAACCCCGCGAGTCTCGCGCGGATGGAGGAACTTCTCAAATGAATGACGGAAATGGCGAGCGGCCTATCGGCATCCCGGAGAGCAGCAAGGCTCCCGCGCCGGTCCTACAGCTGATCCCTGGTCGGAAAAGGAAGGAGCGCGTGAAGCCGTCTCAGTCTCACCACGACGGCGCCACGTGCGACGAGCTGCTCGGCCTCGGCAACATCGTGGGCGCGCTCGCGGTCGCCGACTTCGAAGGCTACGACGCGCAAGATGGCCTCGCCTTCGTGGCCGAGCGGCTCCGGGTGTTGGCCGGGGTGGATGGGGAGCTGCTGACCGAATTCTTCGAATAAGGAGCAACACAATGGCGACCTACCACGTCTCCGTGATCATCGAGACTCCTGATGGAAACGACGAAGAGGACGAGGTCGAGCAGGGCGTGCGGGACCCTAGCTGCCGAACAACATGTGGCAGATCGTGAGCCTCACGGTCTTGAAGCCATGATCGGCTGGCTCCGCCAGCAGCTCGAGGGGCTTGGGGGAAGGGGGCGGGTGATGGCGACAGAGCAACAGGGCCCGCCGGACCCGGAAGCGAGCCCCGAAGACTTGCCGACTGGTTGGATGCAAGGCCCCGAGTTTTTCGGGGCGGCATTCCGGAAGCACCACGAGGACCAGCTGCGCGGATACATGAACGCCGCAACGAAGCAGTTGTATCAGAATTGGCAGGACCCCGTCTTGCCGTACCACTACGACGTCTTGGCGATCGCTCGACAATTTCTCGATGCCGATAAGGACGACGTCGCCGTCATCATGGCGCAGACCGCATGCGAGATTGCTACGGACGACATCATTACTGTATTACTTCGCCGTCACAATCTCGCCGACGGTATCCGAGCATGGGTGAACGACCAGATTGCGCGGAGCACAACTCTCAAACACGACATGCTCTACAAGCTTTACCGCGCGCTCTCTGGTGACGAACTTCGTCAAGACCAGAAGACGCTCTGGGAAGCGTACGTGCGGCGCGCTGATCTCCGCAACGCCATCGTTCACACCGGCGCACATGCGGTGAAGGCGCAAGCCGTTGAAGCTTGCAATAGCGCTCTTGAGCTAATTCATCATTTCGAGGCCGTGAATGCACGCGCGGTCAAGTAAGTGTGTCCGATGATCGCCGCCGTCTACGCGAGGAAGTCCACGAGAGAGAGGAGGTCCTGATGGGCCATCTTTACCAGCGCGGCAACGTGTGGTGGATCCAGTTCTACCAGGACGGGGGCAGGGTGCGGATGAGTTCCGAATCCGCCGACGAGGCTGTGGCCAAGCGGATGCTCAAAGAGCACGAGGCCCGCGTCACGCTCAAGGAGCCCGTCGTCGCGCGGTCAGCGCGCGTGACGTACGACGAGCTCCGGAAGGATCTCCTCGCGCACTACCAAGCGACGGAAGCTCGTGACCTCACGGAGGCCGGCTGGCGGCTCAAACACCTGGATCGCGCCTTCCGCGGCGCCCGGGCGAGCCATATCACCGGCGCGGCCATCACGCGCTACATCGTCCAGCGCCAGGAGGAGGAGATCGTCAGTCCAAAGAAGAAGAGCCGTCGGCGTCCTGCCAATGGGACGATCAATCGCGAGGTCGGCGTGCTGCTTCGGATGCTCCGCCTGGGCCTCGAAAATGGCAAGGTGGCGCGCCTCCCGATCGTCCACAAACCGAAGGAAGCGGCCGCGCGAAGTGGCTTCTTCGAGCCCGACGCCTATGCGGCCGTGCGCACACACTTGCCGGCGGATCTCCAGGTCGCGATCTCTCTCGCCTACACCTTCGGCTGGCGGATCCTCGACGAGGTGCTCTCGCTCGAGACTCGGCAGCTCGACCTGGCCGCTGGCGCGATCCGCCTCGACCCCGGCAGCACGAAGACCGACGAGGGCCGGATCGTATATCTCACGCCTGAGCTCAAGGAGATGCTCACGGCCCACCTCGAGCGCGTCCAGGCGCTCGGGAGGGAGCTCGAACGGGTGATCCCGTGGCTCTTCCCGCACTTCACGAAGCCGCACCGCGGCAAGCAACGCCAGGACTTCCGGAGGGCATGGAGGACCGCCTGTGATCGAGCCGGCTATGCTGGGATGCTGCGCCACGACTTCCGCCGCACTGCGGCGAGGAACATGGTGAACCGGGGGATCCCGGAGCGCGTGGCCATGACGATCACGGGGCACAAGACCCGGGCCATGTTTGACCGGTACAACATCGTCAGCCCGGCGGACCTGCAGGAGGCGGCGCGGAAACTCGCCGAACCCGTCTCGGCCACAATCGCGGCCACAATGGGGCAGGTGACACCGCTTCGGCAAAAGCGGAAGGCAAATGCGCCGCGAGGTTAGCACGCAGGATTTCGGGGCTCGGCCCTTTCCTCACATGCCGGGGGTCACTGGTTCAAGTCCAGTATCGTCCACCACTTCTGGCATGAAACCCGACGGGTGTTAGAGCCCGTCGGGTTTCGTTTCTCAGGGATGCGCTGATCGGGCCCGGGGACGCGGGGCTGCACGTGCCGACGATTCGTGCGGCGCCGCGACAAGATCGAGGGTCAATTTTATTCGATCGTTGGGCTCACGAGTTGCGACCAACCGGGCGAGCCCGTGAACTCGGAGAGAATGCCTGTTCCAGGGACCGGCGTTAGCCCCGGCCCGGACGGGGGGCCGGACGGTCATGCCCGGTAGCCAAAGCTTCGAGCGAGTCAAATAGCCAGTCTGGATTCACCAGAATGTAGTGGGCCAGCTTCTTTTCCCCTTGGACCGTGCAGAGAATGGTCAAGGTGGCTCCGACCGGCAACAGGTTGGAGGTGACGCCCTCTTCAAGGAAAATCCGGGTACCGTTGGCCAATACAATGTGGTCACGGTGACGTTCCAGCAGGACCCCGACGATGGTGCTGGCCATGATCGATTCGACAACTGGAGCAAATTGCTTGCCGACACGGAATCAGTACTTTACGCGGCATAAAGGTCCAAATGCCTGTCTTCAGGCGCGGATTGGGCCGGAAAATTTGTCTTAGCGGGACGAGACTCCCGAGTCAAAGAGCATGACTCGAGGATAGGAGGCGCGAAACAGATTGCTAGACGCCGTTGCTCGCGATGACCTGATTGCCGCCACGCTGGGCGGCTGTCTGGAGCCTGGACTGGGCGCGCGTGAGCAGCATGGTCTCGTTGTGGCCGTCGCGAGGGAAGGAGACGAGGCCCACGGAAAGCGTCACCCGACGGGGAGCCGCGGCGGGATCGGGCTGGAAGGAGACGTTTTCCACGTGGGAGCGGATGCGCTCCGCCACCCGGGTGGCATCGTGGTCCGGCGTATTGAGGAGCAGGATGGCGATGCCGTCGCGAGTGCGGGCGACGACGTCGGTGGAGCGAAGGAACTGGGCGATCTTGCGGGAGACAGCCTGCTGCATGGTTTCGTCCGACACGGAACCGATACCGTCGGGTTGAACCAAGCAGACGGAAAAGAAGTCCTGGTAGCGGGTGGCGCGGGAGGCCTCCCGGGTCAGAAGCTGGTGAAAGGCTTCCTCCCCAAAGACGCCGCTTGCCGGATCCATGAAGTCGGGCACGGCCGAATCCCCTCTCAATAGGGTATTGCCCAGGCCCGGGCTCCCGGCTGGGGCGGACCAGCAGAATACACGAAATCGGGGTCCTCCGGGGAGTCCCCCTCAGGCGCGGCCCCAAGGGAGCCAGGACCGCGCCGACCGACTCTGACCCAGCTCTCCCCCTCGCGATGGCCAGAGGCCGTCGTTCAGCTCGAAGAGCGGGCACCGTGTCGGCTCGAACGTCAACCGTCATGCCTTGACCCTCGCCTGAGGCCCCACCACAATTGCGGCATGCCCACCACTCGATTCCCGACTATCACGCCCGAGGCCCTCGAGGCGCTCCGTTCACGAATCGGCAAGGCGGTGCCGCGACCCGAGCCGTACATCGAGGTCGCCACGCGGGATGCCATCCGCCACTGGGCGCATGGCATAGGGGACAGGAACCCGTTCTGGGCGGAGGGGCGCGTGGCCCCACCCACCCTTCTCTTTGCCATGGACCGCATCGTCTCGGGTTATGTCGGTGGGCTCCCGGGCATACACGCCATGTATGCGGGAACGGACTTTCGGTGGCGCCGGCCCATCCGCGAAGGCGATCGCGTGGTCGGCCAGAGCGTACTCAGGGAGCTGGTCGAGAAGCCCTCGGCCTTCGCCCAGCGCGCCATCCAGCAGGTCTACCGAACGACGTTCGAGAACCAGCGTGGCGAGCTCGTCTGCGAGGCTGACTCGTGGTGCTTTCGCACGGAGCGGGACACGGCGCGCGAGAGGGGCAAGTACGGGGCCACGGAGCCGCACCGGTACACCGAGGAAGAGATCCGCCGCATCGCGCACGCCTACCAGGTCGAGGAGATCCGCGGCAGCGTCCCGAGGATCTGGGAGGATGTGGCCATCGGCGAGGCGCTGCCCACCGTCTGCAAGGGCCCTCTCACCGTCACCTCGGTGGTGGCCTTCGTGCAAGGTTGGGGTAGTCTCTACGTGCGCGCCCATGGACTCGCCTTCGACCTCTTCGCGCGTCATCCGGCGCTGGGAATCCCGAATGCCTTTGGCGTTCCGGAGCCGCCCGAGCGCGTGCACTGGGACGAGCCCTTCGCGCGAACGGTGGGGGTGCCGGGCGCCTATGACTATGGTCCAGAGCGCGTGGCATGGCTGGGGCACGTGTGCACCAACTGGATGGGCCATGACGGCCAGCTCCGGAGGCTCTCGGCCCAGGTGCGCCGTCACAATCTCATCGGGGACACCACGTGGTGCCGTGGCATCGTCACGGGCCGGCGCGAGGAAGGGGGGGAGGCGCTCGTGGACATAGATCTGGTCGCGGAGAACCAGCGAAGCGAGATCACGGCAAAGGGGTCGGCGACGATCGCGCTGCCCCGGCGAGCCAACTAGATGCCGCCCGCGGCGCGAATCCTGGCGGAGTGGGCGGCGCGTCTCCGGCCGGAAGACATTCCCGTCTCCGTCCGCGAGAATGCCGCGCTCCGCGTGCTCGACACCCTGGGCTGCGCCCTGGCGGGCGCGCGTGAGGACCATGTCCCCGCCGTGCTGACCCTGATCGCGCGGTCGGGGGAGGCGGGGCCTTGCACGGTGGTGGGCTCATCGCTGACCAGCGGGCCAGCCCAGGCGGCCCTGGCCAATGGGGCGATGGCCCACGGGCTCGACTTCGACGACACCCATGCGGATTCGATCTGTCACGGCTCGGCGGTACTCGTGCCCGCCGTGCTCGCTATCGCGGAGTTGGAGCATCTGACGGGCCAGGCAGCCCTGACCGCTCTTGTGGCCGGGTATGAAACCATGATCAGGATCGGGATGGCGGCGCGCGGGCGCTTCCATGAGCGAGGCTGGCATGCGACGGCCGTATGCGGTCCCTTCGGCGCCGCGGTGGCGGCAGGGAAATGCCTGGGGCTCGATGCCAATGGCCTGACCGCCGCGCTGGGTATCACGGCGAGCATGGCCTCCGGGGTGATGGAGTTTCTCGAGGATGGCTCCTGGGTCAAGCGGCTTCATCCTGGCTGGGCGGCCCAGTCAGGACTGCAGGCGGCCATCTTGGCCCAGGGCGGCTTCACGGGGCCGGCCACGGGGCTCGAAGGTCGATTCGGCTTTCTCCGGGCCGCCCTCGGCGAGCATATCGATATCGCGACGCAGCTGAAGGGTCTCGGCGATGAATGGGAGACGGTACGGAGCTCGTTCAAGCTCTACCCGTGCTGCCATCTCAGCCATGCCTATCTCGATGCGGTGTTCCAGCTGAAACGGACGAAAGGACTGCAGGCCGAGCAGGTGGACGAGGTCGAGTGCCTGGTGCCCGCGGGCGAGGTACCCATCGTCTGCGAGCCCAGGGAGGCGAAGCTCCGGCCGCGCACGCCCTATGACGCGAAGTTCAGCCTGCCCTTCGGCATCGCCACCGCCCTCGCCCGCGAGCGGGTGGACATCGGCGTCTTCAGCCAGGAGAGCATCGGCGATCCGGGCCTGCTCGCCCTGGCTGCGCGCGTGAGACATACGGTCGACCCCAGCTCCACCTTTCCACGCACCTTCCCGGGCTGGGTCAAAGTGCGTCTCAAGAACGGGCGGACTCTCGAGGCGCGTGAGGACAGCCAGCGCGGTGGTCCGGATCGGCCCATCGCCCCCGACGAGGTGCTGGCGAAGTTCCGCGACAATGCCGCCCATGCGCTGCCGCCTCTGCGGATCGCCGCGCTCGAGCGCGGCATCCTCGGGATGGAAAGCGTGGCCGACCTCCACTCGACCATTGCTCTCTGCCGCGGTGCCGCGTAACTCGGCGAGCACAATGCGTCAAGAATCGCTTGCCGCCACCAACCGTATCTGAGAAAATCGATACATGTTCATGAAGAAGCTCATCTGGCTCGGCGCCTTCTCGGTCACCCTCGCGAGCGCAAGCTTCGCCATGGCGCAGCCGGTCGAGGTCGAAGCGACGGCTCCCGCGGCGCCCCCGAAGTTCCAGATCCTCCGCCCCGAGGCGCCGGGCAGCGAAGTGACGCGGCCCCTGGACGCGAACATCTACCGGGGTGATCCGGTCGTCAACTACGATCCGGCTTTCATTGAGCCCTTCTCGACGGAGACCTCGACCGGGCGCATGGGACTGGCCGGGTGGAGCTCGCCGGTAGGCGGGGACAATGACCACCCTCAGGGCGTTCGTCAGCCTGGATGGCTGAGCTTTGGCTTCGCGATCACCTGGGGCGGCCCCACGGCTGCCGAGCGCCGAGCCACCGCCAAGCCGACCTCCGCTCCCGCTCTCCGCTGATCGACCTTCTCCGCTCCTGAGCCGCCTTTCGCACCAAGGGATCCTCGCGCCGTCTCGTCTCCTGGCTCAGGACCGGGCGCCGATGCTTCTGAGCAGCATGGGCGTCAAGGCCGGAACGGCCTCGGCCAGCAGATCGGGCTCGCCGCGCGAAAGCCACTGGATCACGATCTCGTTGACGGCGCCGAGCCATGCCAGGGTGGCCACGCGAGTGTCGAGCTTGGGGATGGCGCCCTCGGCAATGGCTTGGTCGAGATAGCCTCCGATCAGGGCGGCAAAGCGCTCGTGAACCTCCGTCCGCTTGGTCTCGTAGGCGGGGCCCAGGCTCACGGCCTCGAGCAGGAGCAGGCGGGCGAGGTCACGGTTCCCGGCAAAGGTCTCGAGACCCGCGCGGAGCGCGGCCTCGACCTTGGCCAGGGCGCCCTGTGAGCCCGCGATGGCGTGGGCAACCGAATCGGCCAGGCGCGCCGCGAAGTCGTCTACGAGGGCGAGAAAGAGCGCTTCCTTGTTCGGGAAGTGATGGTAGACGGCGCCCTTTGAGGTGTCCGAGGCGCGGACGATGTCGTCGACCACGGCCCTGTGATACCCTTTGCGGGCAAATACCTCGAGGGCCGCGTGCAAGATCCGCTCGCGCGTGGCGATCTTGCTCACCGGGAGACTCCCAGGGAGACCTGATGACGCTGATCCGGATCGGCCACAGCCCCGACCCCGACGACGCCTTCATGTTCTACGCGCTCACCGCCGGCAAGGTGAAGGCGGAGGGCCTCGAGGTGGAGCACGTGCTCGAGGACATCGAGTCCCTGAATCGCCGCGCCCGCACCGCCGAGCTCGAGGTGACGGCCGTGTCGGCGGCGACGTACGTCATGGTGCACGAGCAGTACCGGATGATGGATCCGGGCGCGTCCATGGGCAAGGGCTATGGTCCCATCCTCGTGGGAAAGGAGCCCGTGGCGCGAGAAAAGATCGAGAACAAGGTCATCGCCATCCCGGGCAGCCACACCACGGCGGCATTGCTCCTCCGGCTCTATGTCGGGGATCCGCCCATCATCGAGGTGGCCTTCGACAAGATTCCCAAGGCGGTGCTCGAGGGCCAGGCCGATCTCGGGCTGCTGATCCACGAGGGACAGATCACGCATCAGCAGATGGGACTCGTGAAGGTGTTGGACATGGGGCAGGAGTGGGAGCGCGAGTCCGGGCTGCCTCTACCCCTCGGCATCAACGTGATGCGACGCGATCTCGGGGAGGCCATGCACCGGAAGATCTCCCAGGCCCTCCGCGATTCGATCGACTATGCCTATGACAACGTGGACGAGGCCCTCGAGTACGCCATGCGCTACGGGCGCGGCATCGACAAGGAGACCTGTCGAAAGTTCGTGCTCATGTACGTCAACGACTACACGAAGCGGCTCGGCCCCGACGGCAAGGCCGCCCTCGAGCGCCTCTACGCGATGGCTCACGCCAAGAAGCTGATCCCCGCCATTCCTCCCGTCGATCCCATCTAGCCGGGATTTGCGATTTGGCCCGATCTTCATCCGGCAACCCTCCGCCTGAACACGGACCGGTACAGCTTCATCGCCGATTCCGGCACTTCGTGAATCCTGATCCGGCCCATTTTCGTAGCGCCAGCGTCCTGATGGCGCCTC
>DASYTI010000082.1 GCA_036002485.1 Candidatus Methylomirabilota bacterium
CCGCTTTGACCTTTCCCACGCCCTCTGGCACGATCGGCGCGAGATGGGCGGGGAGCTATCGGCTCTGGGACAAGGCTGATCGGCCTCGTGCCGGACTGAGAACGGGCCTACTGCTATCTACATTCCATGACCTCGACGACCGCCGATCCGGAGGCGCCCCTCACGGCGGCGCGGCGGTGGATGATCACCGCCGCGGTGATGATCGTTACGGTGACGCAGGTCCTCGACACCACCGTGACCAACGTCGCCCTGCCCCACATCCAGGGCGCGCTCTCCGCCGCCGTGGACGAGGTGTCGTGGGTCCTCACGTCCTACCTCGCCGCCAACGCCGTCGTCCTGCCCGCCACGGGCTGGCTGGCCAGCGTGCTGGGGCGCAAGCGCGTGTTCCTCATCTGCACGGTGGTGTTCACGCTGGCCTCCGCGCTGTGCGGGCTGGCGCCCAACATCGAGACGCTCATCGTCGCGCGGATCCTGCAGGGCCTGGGAGGCGGACCGCTGATGCCGCTGTCCCAGGCGATCATGTGGGAGATCTTCCCCCTCCGCCAGCGCGGAATGGCCATGGCAGTGTGGGGGATGGGCATCATGATGGCGCCCATCTTCGGCCCCGTCCTGGGCGGTTTCATCGCGGACAACTGGTCGTGGCGCTGGATCTTCTACATCAACGTGCCCATCGGTTTCGTGGGGTTCCTCGCCACCGCCGCCGTCCTGTTCGACCCGCCGTACCTGCGCAAGCCCACGCGCGTGGACCTGCCCGGCCTGCTTCTCATGGCCGTGGGCTTCCTCTCCCTCCAGCTCTTCCTGGACCAGGGCGAGCGACACGAGTGGTTCGCGTCATCGTTCGTGACGGCCCTGGGACTCCTCGCTGCCGGCGCCCTCCTCGGCTTCGTGCTCCGCGAGCTGACGACGCTCGACCCCATCTTCGACCTGAGCGTGTACGCCGACCGCAACTTCGCCGCGGGCAGCCTCATCATGCTCGTGCTCATGATCGGCTTCTACTCGAGCATGGTGCTGCTCGCCCTCTTCACCCAGAAGCTGCTCGGGTACGACGCAATGACGTCCGGAATGGTCCTGGCCCCGGGGGGCGTGGGCAATCTGCTGTCGCTGCTCATCGCGGGCCGCCTTTTCATGAAGGTCGACCAGCGGGCCCTGCTCGCCCTGGGCTGCCTGCTCAACGCCTACGCGACCTACAGCATGTCGACGGTGACGCTCGGCGCGGACTACTGGGCGCTGGCCTGGCCGCGCCTCGTCCAGGGCATCGGCACCGGCTTCGTCTTCGTGCCCCTCAACACGGTGGCCCTCGCCACCATCTCACGCGAGAAGATGAGCAACGCCACCGCGGGCCTCAACGTGGTGCGCAACCTCGGAGGCGGCATCGGGGTGGCCCTGATGACGACGATGCTGGCGCGGCGGGCCCAGTCGCACCAGACGACGCTCGTCGGCAACGTCAATGCCTGGGACGTGGAGACGACGGAGCGCCTGCGCGTCTGGAGTGCCCACTTCGCCGCACGCGGCGCCGATCCCTTCACGGCCGAGAGGCAAGCGCTCGGCCAGCTCTACCAGGAGGTGACCCGGCAGGCCCAGCTCCTGGCCTATGCCGACGACTTCTGGCTGATCTTCGTGCTGTTCTGCGGCTGCCTGATCCTGCTCCCGCTCCTGCGCCGGGTCCGCCTGGAGCCGGCCAAGCAAGCGCCCGCCCGCGACGAGGCGGCGCCACCCGTACACGCCGAGTGAGGCGTGCGGAAAAACGAAAGGGCGCCGGATTCCTCGGGTGCGCTCAGGAGTCGAGGCAGCCCTGAAGCGGGAAGGTGGGCGGGATCAGCCTTGCCAACCTGCCTTGCGCAGGCCCTCCAGCCAGTGAGCATGGTCTTCCGGCCGAAACCACGGGACCTGCCCGCGGACATATGTCTCGAAGGAGGCCGGCGCGATGGCCATGGCTTTGTCCAGTGCTTCCCGCGCTTCCTCGATCCGGCCGACTTGACCGAGCGCGGCGGCCAGCCAGCGATAGGCCATCGGATGATTTGGGTATGACCGGATCGCCCGTTTCGCCGCCTCGATGGCCGCCTCGTATTCGCGGCAGAAATAAAGTCCCAGCGCGAGGTGGTTCAAGCGGGCGGCCAGGTTTGGGTCGCGGAGATCGAGTCTGATGCACGTCTCGAGCGACGCGAGCCCCTCCTTTGGCCGTCCGGAAAAGACCAGCGTCGAGCCGCGGATTCCGTGTGCGTAGGCCAGGTTCGGACTGATGGTCAGCGCGCGCTGAACCTCGGCCAGCGCGCCCTCATAGTCGGCGCGCATCCACAGGGTCATCCCGAGGCGGGCTCGCGCCTCCGCATCGGCGCCGTCGAGGGCCACCGCCCGTCGCGCCAATGCCTCCGCCGACGCGGCGGCTTCCTGCAGACTGCGTGTCTGGTATACGGCTCCCGCGTTGTTTCGAGCCAGGGCCAGCGCTTTGTAGCCCCCGGCAAAGGTCGGATCGAGATCGATGGCCTGCTGAAAGAACTCCTCGGCCTGCGCGTTGTCTTTCGCGTTGGCTTTGCTCAAGTGCCACAAGCCGCGCTGGTAGGCGGCCCAGGCGTCCAGGCTTCCCGGCGGCTTGCGCATGGCCCGTTGCTGCTCGGCGTCGGCGACGGCGGGGGCAATCGCCGTGGTCACCGCCTCCGTGATCTCGTCCTGCACCGCGAAAATGTCGGCGAGATCGCGATCGTAGCGCTCGGCCCAGACGTGGTTACCGGTTTCCGCCTCGACCAATTGCGCGGTGACCCGGATGCGGTGGCCGACTTTGCGCAGGCTGCCTTCGAGCACATAGCGTACGCCGAGTTCGCGCCCCACCTGCTTCACGTCGACGGCGCGGCCCCGATAGGTGAAGCACGAATTGCGCGCGATGACGAAGAGGGAGGGATAGCGCGACAGCGCAGTGATGATGTCCTCGGCGATCCCATCGGCGAAAAACTCTTGCTCAGGATCGCTGCTCAAATTCGCAAACGGCAGCACGGCCACCGACGGCTTGTCGGGCAGCGGCGGCCCCGTCAGCACGCCGACGGACGGAGCCGCGTCGGACGGAGCCGTGCCGATGGGGGCCACGCGGAAGACCCGCACCGGCTCGTCAATGTTCTTGACCTGCTGCGCTCCCGCATCGGTAAAGGCCGCCATGACCCGCGTCCCCACGTGCTCGCGCACGGTCGCGGAGACGCAGATGCCGCCGGGCTCGGCCAGAGCCTGCAGCCGTGCCGCGATGTTGACGGCGTCACCGAAGAGGTCGCCGTCCTTGATCATGATGTCGCCGAGATGGATGCCCATGCGGAACCGCATCCGCCGTTCGGGGGACAGATGTTCGTTCTCTTTGGCGATGGCCGGCTGGATGGCGAGCGCGCAGGAGAGCGCTTCGGCCACGCTCGGAAACTCGGCGAGCACGGAGTCGCCCGCGGTGTTGGCGATCCGCCCGCGGTGCTCGGCGACGAACGCGTCGATGATTGCTCGGCAGGCGGCCAGGGCGGAGAGGGTGGCCTCCTCATCCGCCCGCATCAGCCGGCTGTATTCGGCAACATCGGCGGCAAGAATCGTGGTCAGTCGCCGCTCCAACCGGTCTGCCATCTCGGCTCCCCTGTCCCCGCCTCTTCCGAGGCGCCCAAGCTTAGCACAAGGATCGCGCCTCGCCCCGGTGCGGACGCAGGATCATCCTCCCTTACTTGTCGTCGCTTGCTGGGGGAGAGTGCCACCGGCGAGCGGATAGAGGTGGCAGGCCACGAGCCGGCCCTCCTCGGGCTGGAGGGGCGGCTCCTCGGTCGCGCACCGGGGCATGACGAAGGGACAGCGCGGGTGAAATCGGCAGCCGCTCGGAGGATTGAGCGGACTCGGCACCTCGCCCGAGACCACGACTTCAGGCGGTGGCCGGTCGAAGTCGATGGGGAGTGCCGCGGCAAAGAGGGCCTTCGTGTAGGGGTGCTTCGGCTCGAGCGCGACCTCTGTGGCCCGGCCCATCTCCACGATCTTGCCCAGGTACATCACCGCGATGGTATGGCTCATGTGGGCGACGGCGGCGAGGTCGTGGGCGATGAAGAGGTAGGAGATGCCCAGGCGCTTCTGGAGGTCGCGCAGCAGGTTGAGGATCTGCGCGCGGATGGACACGTCGAGCGCGGATACCGGCTCGTCGAGGACGATCAGCTTCGGGGAAAGGGCCAGGGCCCGCGCGATGGCGATGCGCTGGCGCTGGCCGCCCGAGAACTCGTGCGGGAAGAGGTCGACCGCGCGCTCGGGGAGCCCGACCACGTCCAGGAGCTCCTGCACCCGGCGGCGACGCTCCCCCGCTCCCGTCCGCTCATTGATCACGAGCGGCTCCGCGATGATGGAGCCGACCCGCATGCGCGGATCGAGGGAGGCATACGGATCCTGGAACACCGCCTGGACCGAACGACGGTAGCGGCGC
Source organism: Candidatus Methylomirabilota bacterium (assembly GCA_036002485.1). Lineage (NCBI taxonomy): Bacteria > Methylomirabilota (SeqCode) > Candidatus Methylomirabilota bacterium. Next base: position 4,421 of record DASYTI010000082.1, read on the forward strand.
GCCACCCCGGCATCTGTGGCCAGGACATCCTCGCCCTCGAAGCGGATCGTGCCGCTGGTCGGCCGCTCGAGACCGAGGACGAGCTTGGAGGTGGTCGTCTTGCCGCAGCCGGATTCGCCCACCACCCCGAGCGTACTGCCTGCCTCGACGGTGAACGAGATGGAGTCGACGGCCCGCACCAAGCCCTTCGACCAGCCGAGCGGTCCATGGCGCACGGGGAAGTGCTTGGTGAGCCCCGAGGCCTCGAGCAGGGGCACCCCGGCCGTCACGGCGCCCTCAGGCCGCACCATGCAGCCAGCAGCGGCTCACCTGCCCCGCTCCCACCGCGAACTCGGGCGGCGCCTCGGCGCGGCAGCGCTCCATGACGTGTGGGCAGCGCGGCGCGAAGGCGCAGCCGGGCGGGAGCCTGGCCAGATCGGGCGGCTGGCCCTCGATGGCGGTGAGCCGGTCGGTGGTGGCGCCGAGGCGCGGGATCGACTCGAGGAGCGCCTGCGTGTAGGGATGGGCGGGCGCCGTGAAGATCTGCCGCACGGGCCCCATCTCGACGATCCTGCCCGCGTACATCACGGCCACGCGGTCGCAGATCCGCGAGACGATGCCGAGGTTGTGCGTGATGAAGATCATGGCCAGGCGGTGCTTCTCCTGCAGCTCCTCGAGGAGGGCCAGATACTGGGCCTGGATGGTCAGGTCGAGGCTGGTTGTCGGCTCATCGGCGATGAGCAGCCGCGGCGGTGCGGCGATGGCCATGGCCCCGACCACACGCTGGCGCATCCCGCCGGAAAGCTGGTGGGGAAAGGCGCGAAGCCGCGTCGCGGGGGACGGGATACGCACGGAGGCGAGGAGCTCGGCGGCGCGCTCGGCGAGGGCCCGCCCGCGCAGCCCGTGGTACAGCACCACGGGCTCGCGGACCTGCATCCCGATGGAGAAGACAGGGTTGAGCGAGCTCATGGGGTCCTGCAGGATCATGGCGATCTTGCGGCCGCGGATGCGCTGCATCTCGCGGTCGCTCATGGCCAGGAGCTCGTCGCCGTCCAGCCGCACCGATCCGCCCACGATGCGCGCGGCGGGACGCGGCACGAGCCGCATCATGGTCAGGCAGGTCATGCTCTTGCCTGAGCCCGACTCGCCGACGAGGCCAAGGGTCTCACCTTCTGCCACCGAGAACGAGACACCGTCGACCGCTTTGATGGTGCCCCACCGAGTCACCAGATGCGTCTGAAGATCTCGAACCTCGATCACTTGGTTCTGGGGGGGAGCGACCGCCGCTCCTTCGGGTCCGCTCGCCTCGGAACTGGCGGGGCCTAGCCCACCGAAGTTCCTCGGCTCGCCTGGCGCCCCAGGGCCCCCCACCGGTCGACGAAGATCCGGTGTCGGCTCGCCTGGCGCCCCAGACCCCCCCACCGGTTCTCGACTCACGAAGGGCTCAGAGCTGGCGGAGCTTCGGATCGAACGTGTCGCGCAGCCAGTCGCCGAGCAGGTTGAAGGCAAGCACCACGAGCAGGATGGCGAGCCCCGGGAACATCGACGCCCACCAGGCGCTGGTCACGAACTCGCGGCCTTCAGCAATCATGGAGCCCCACGCGGGGGTGGGCGGCGGGATGCCCGCGCCGAGGAAGGACAGCGACGCCTCGACGATGATGACGTAGCCGATCTGGAGCGTGACCAGGACCACGAGGGTATTGAGGGTATTGGGAAACAGGTGCCGGGTGATGATGCGCCACGCTCCGGCGCCCGCGATGCGCGCCTGGGCGATGAAGTCGAGGTGCATCAGGGTCAGCACCTGACCGCGGATCACGCGCGCGTAGCGAGCCCAGAGGATGACGGCGATGGCCACCACCACATTGGTGAAGCTCGGGCCCACCGTCACGGCCAGGATCAGGGCGAGCAGGATGACGGGAAAGGACATGGTGGCGTCGGTCATCCGCATGAGCGCCGCGTCCACCCGGCCGCCGTAGTAGCCGGCCACCAGCCCCACCGCCGCGCCGAAGGCGCTGGCCAGAAGCACGGTGACCACTCCCGCGGCCAGCGAGACCCGCGCGCCCCAGATGATGCGCGAGAGCATGTCACGCCCCAGCCGGTCGGTGCCCAGTGGATATTTCCAGCTTCCCGCCTCTTCCCACACGGGGGGCTTGAAGCGGTTCCGGAGCGATTGGCTCTGCGGATCGGCCGGGCTCACCAGCGGGGCGAGAATGGCCAGCAAGACGAACACGGTGATGATGCCGAGCGGGATAAGAGGCAGCTTCCGGACCCGGGACTCGGAAATCGACGGAGTCTCCACATCGGCAAGGATGAGGGCACCGCCCGCGGGCTCAGCGGGCATAGCGGATGCGGGGATCGATGACGGCATAGAGGCAGTCGACGCCGAGGTTCACCACGGCCACGATGGCCGCGGTGGTCAGGACCACGGCCTGGATCACCGGGAAGTCGCGCGAGCTGATCCCCTCGTAGGCGAGCCGCCCGAGACCCGGCCAGGCAAAGACCGTCTCCACCACGATGGCCGTGGTGACCAGGATGGCGAAATAGATGCCGGCAAAGGTCACGACCGGGATGAGGGCATTCTTGAGCGCATGGAGCCACACCACCCGGTGCTCCACCACGCCCTTGACGCGGGCAAGCTTGACATACTCCGAATCCAGCACCTCGAGCATCGCGGAGCGGAGCAGCCGCATCATGCCCGCCACCACGAACCACCCGAGGGTGAAGCCGGGCAGGATATAGCTGGTGAAGCCGTCGATGCCGCCCGCGGGCAGCCACTGGAGTCGCCCCGCCACGAACTCGACGAGCACGATGGCCAGCCAGAAGGTGGGCAGCGACTGGCCGAGCACCGCGATCACCTGCGCCGTCCGGTCGAGACCGGTCCCCTTCTTGACCGCAGCCATCACGCCCAGGGGGAAGGCGAGGGCGAGCGAGATGGCCATCGCGAAGGTGGCGAGGCGAAGGGAGTTGGGCAGCCGCTCCCGGATCAGCTCGCTCACCGGCTTGCGCGCCCTCAGCGACATCCCGAAGTCCCCGGTGACGGCCTTGCCCACGAACGAAAAGTACTGCTCGACGTAGGGGCGGTCGAGGCCGAGATAGCGGCGGGCCTCCGCGTAGTCCTCCTCGCTCGCCGACATGGGAAGGATGAGGTGGAGCGGATCGCCGGTGGCCCTGGCCAGGATGAAGACGACGACGGACAGGATGGCGAGGGCCACGAGCGACTGGAACAGCCGCGATAAGACGAACCGGATCACCGGGCGTCAGCCTGGACTATTCGTGAAGGACACTCTCTCGTCGTATGGCCCCCTCACCCTGCCCTCTCCCCCGCCGCGGGGGAGAGGGATAAGAACACTTTCACTACGCTGCTCTCTTCATTCTGATCCCTCTCCCCACTAGGGAGAGGGCCGCAGTTCGAGCCGAGACGCCCGCCTCGGGCGACGAGGCGAGGGCTGAGTAGGTGAGGAGGCCAGGTGTTCGCGCATAATCCGGGTTAGCAGGCCGATGAAAAGGGCCCCGCTGCTTCGCCGCCTCGCATCTGAACCCTTTTGCGCGGCCTGCTGA
>DASYTI010000083.1 GCA_036002485.1 Candidatus Methylomirabilota bacterium
GCCACCGCCGGGGTGCGGCCGGTGCCGCTCAGCGAGAAGGACGGCGGCAAGTGCGTGGAGGCCACCGCCGACAACTCGTACTCCGGGGCCTATCCGATGGCGCGCTTCCTCTTCGTCTACATCAACAAGGCGCCGGGCAAGGCGCTCGATCCCCTCACGCGGGAATTCGTGAAGGTGATCGTCTCCAAGGAAGGGCAGGAAGGCGTGATCAAGGACGGCTACTTCCCGATCCCTGCCACCATCGCGAAGGAAGAGCTGGCGAAGATTCAATAGCGTGGCCATCAACAGCGAGACTTTTCCGGCGGGCGGGCCAGCCTCCCCGGCCCGCCCGCTCGTCGTCAGCCGCGCCCGCACGGAACGTCGCATCCTCGTCGACCGCTGGGCCTCGCGGCTCGTGGTGGTGGGCGGCATCGTCATCATCGCGTGCATCCTCGCCATCCTTTTCGTCATCGCCGCCGAGGTCTATCCGCTGTTCAAGCCGGCCACGGCGACCCTCGTGGGGACCTATGCCGCGTCGGCCGGCGGGCCCGGCCCGGCCGCGGGAGACGCCGTCGGGGTCGACGAGTACCGGGAGATCGCCTTCACGCTCACGGGCCCCGGCAACCTCGAGTTTGTCTCACTCAAGGGAGGCCTGTCCCCTCCGCCCCTCGCCGTGCCGGGCTTGAATGGCGCCACCGTCGCCTCGGTAGCCGCGGTCGGCAAGATGCGCCTGCTCGTCGGCACCTCGGATGGGCGTGCGATACCGCTCGACATGAAGTTCGATGTCACCTTCAAGGACGCCAAGCGGGCCGTGGTGCCGGCTCCCTCCTTCGGGCCGGCCATGGCTCTCGACCCTGAGAAGAAGCGGGCCGTGCGCCGTCTCGCTTTGGGAGTCGCGGACGCGGGTGGCGTGACCGTCGCGCAGGTCGGGCCCGCGGACCTCGTCGTCCAGAGCGTGGTTGAGAAGAAGGCGCTGATTGGCGGCGCTCGCCGCGAAGAGTCGATCCAGGCCTTCACGCCCGATCTCTCGGGCGAGATCACGGCGCTGAGTCTGGACGGGCGCGGCGAGGATCTCTTCATCGGCACGAGCCAGGGGAATGTCCTCCGCTACGACATGAAGGAGCCCTCCGGGCCGAAGCTCGTCGAGACGACTGCCGTCACGAGCAAACCCGGTGCGCCCGTGACGGCGCTCGGGTTCCTCCTCGGGGACCGGACGCTGATGGTCGGGGACGGGCAAGGCGGGGTCAGCACCTGGCAGGTCGTGCCGCCCCCCGGCGGCGGCGAGAAGCGTCTCACGCGGATCTACGAGTTCGCGCCCCACGCTGGACCCGTGGTGGCCATGACGGCTTCGAAGCGGGACAAGAGCTTCGCGACCGCTGACGGGGCGGGGCATATCCACATGTCGTACGGCACCTCCGGCAAGACTCTCCTGCGCGTCAAGAGCGAGGTGCCGGGACTGGCGGCGCTGAGTATCGCCCCCAAGAACGACGCGGTGCTGGCCGAGGACGGCAAGGGGAAGCTCAGCCAGTGGAGGGTCGACAACCCGCATCCCGAGATCACGTTGAAAACACTCTTCGGCAAGGTCTGGTACGAGGGCTACTCGCAGCCGGCCTGGGTGTGGCAGTCCACGGGCGGCACCGATGACTTCGAGTCGAAGATGAGCTTGACCCCGCTCATCTTCGGGACGATCAAGGGCACGCTCTACGCCCTCCTCTTCGCCGTTCCCATGGCGCTCCTGGCCGCGCTCTACGTGAGCGAGTTCATGCATCCGTCGGTGAAGGCGTACGTCAAGCCCGTGGTCGAGATCATGGCCGCGCTGCCCAGCGTGGTCCTGGGCTTCCTGGCCGGTCTGTGGCTGGCCCCCGTGCTCGAGCCCATCGTGCCCGGGCTCTTCCTGATGCCCCTCGTGCTGCCCGTGGTGATCCTGGCCGCCTACGGCCTCTGGCGCCTCGTTCCTTTGCGGATCCGCGGCCTCTTCAAGACGGGGACCGAGGCCTTTCTCCTCATCCCGGTCGTGCTCGGAGGCGTGGGGCTGGCCCTGGCCGCGGGCGGACTCGTGGAGACGTTCCTCATGCAGGGCAACTACCGCGGCTGGGTCCTCTCGGCGCTCGGCCTGACCTATGACCAGCGCAACTCGCTGGTGGTGGGCGTGGCCATGGGTATCGCGGTCATCCCGATCATCTTCACCATCGCCGAGGATTCGCTCTCCAATGTGCCCGGCCACCTCCGGGCAGGATCGCTGGCCCTGGGAGCCACGCGCTGGCAGACGGCGATCAGGATCGTGCTGCCCACGGGAAGCCCCGGCATGTTCTCGGCCGTCATGATCGGTCTGGGCCGCGCCGTGGGCGAGACCATGATCGTCCTGATGGCGACGGGCAATACGCCCATCATGGACTGGAACATGTTCAGCGGGTTTCGCGCCATGTCGGCCAATATCGCCGTCGAGCTGCCCGAGGCACCGGACGGCGGAACCCTCTACCGTGTGCTCTTTCTCTCGGCCTTCCTGCTCTTTTGCATGACCTTCGTGCTGAACACGGCGGCGGAGATGGTCCGGCTCAAGCTCAGGAAGAAGTACCGCTACCTATGAGCGCTCGCCACAAGGGTGTTTGGAATGGCGGGGAGCCGTTCGTATGGCTCACGGGCGGAGCCCTGACCCTCGCCCTCCTGCTCGTCGTGGGTCTCATCACCCTGATCGTGTACAACGGCATGGGCTTCTTCTGGCCGAAGGCGGTCGTGCGGCTGACCCTCTCCGATGGCACCGTCATGACCGGGCAGCTCGTGGACCGCGAGGCGGTGCCGGGCAAGCGGGACGAGCACCGCATAAAGCTCAAGGTCGCCAACCGCGATCTCTACGGCGCCGATTTCCAGTGGGTGGACGAAGCGAAGGTCGCCAAACGCGAATACCCGCCGGACACGGCCGTGATCGAACGGACCGAATGGGGCCTTCTGATCGGGACGATCAAGGAAGTGCGGGACGGGAGCAAGGTCATCGCGGTCGGTCCGGCCGCCTGGGCCGAGGTCCAGAAGCGCCTGGGGGAGAGTGGCCGCGTGCGACGGGCGATCCGAGCCATCGAAAAGGGCGAGATCGGCGCGATCAACGCGCGCCAGGAGGCGCTCCGGCTCAAGCTCAAGGGGCTCGAGGTGAAGGGCATCACCTCGGGGCGGGAGTTCGAGGCGCTGCAGAAGCAGCTCGCGCCGCTCCAGGCGCAGTACCAGGCCCAGACGGCGCGCCTGGCCGAGCTGCGGAAGAGCCAGACGGAGACCATGTTGGTGACGGGGGACGGAGGCAAGGAGAAGGATCTGCCCCTCGCCCAGGTGCTCGACATCCGCTTCCCGAACACCATGGGACTCCTTGGCAAGACGGGCTACTACCTCGGCCATCTCTGGGAGTTCGTGGCCGGCGAGCCCCGCGAGGCCAATACCGAAGGCGGCGTGTTCCCGGCGATCTTCGGCACCATCCTCATGGTCATCCTGATGAGCATCGTGGTGACGCCGCTCGGCGTGCTCGCGGCCTTCTATCTCCGTGAGTACGCCAGACAGGGGACCTTCGTGTCCATCGTGCGCATCGCCGTCAATAACTTGGCGGGCGTGCCGTCCATCGTGTTCGGGGTCTTCGGCCTCGGGTTCTTCATCTACGGCGTGGGGGGCTTCATCGACCGCCTCTTCTTCGCCGAGGCCCTGCCCACCCCGACGTTCGGCACCGGCGGCATTCTCTGGGCCTCGCTGACCCTGGCCCTTCTGACCGTGCCCGTGGTCATCGTGGCCACCGAGGAAGGGCTCGCGGCCATTCCCGGCGGGATGCGCGAGGCCTCCCTCGCCCTGTCCGCGACCAAGCTCGAGACCGCGCTGCGGGTCGTGCTGCCCGCCGTGATGCCCTCGATCCTGACCGGACTGATCCTGGCCATGGCCCGGGCCGCGGGTGAGGTGGCCCCCCTCATGATCACCGGCGTGGTCAAGCTCGCGCCCTCGCTGCCCATCGACGGGCAGTGGCCCTTCTTGCACTTCGAGCGCAAGTTCATGCACCTGGGCTTCCAGATCTACGATACGGGCTTCCAGTCGCCGAACGTGGATGCGGCGCGCCCCATGGTGTTCGCGACGACCTTGCTCCTCCTGGCCATCGTCGTCCTCCTCAACCTGTTCGCGATCGCGACCCGCAACCGGCTGCGCCGGAAATACGCGACCTCCGCCGTTTAGAATGGGGAGATAAGGAGAGAGCCATGCCCGGATCCGTCAGCGTCACCGCGGGCCTTCACCCGCCGGCCACCCACGGGGCCATGATGGAGACCCCGATGGTGGAGATCGAGCAGGTCAACCTCTGGTACGGGCTGAAGCAGGCGCTCACGGACGTGACCATGTCCATGCCCAAGCACCGGATCACGGCCTATATCGGTCCCTCGGGCTGCGGCAAGTCCACCCTGCTGCGTTGCCTCAACCGGATGAACGACCTCGTGGACGGCGTCAGGATCACGGGGAGCATCCGGATCGGAGGCACGGACATTTACGACGCGAGCCAGGACGTGACGAACCTGCGCAAGCGCGTGGGCATGGTGTTCCAGAAGTCGAATCCCTTCCCCAAGTCCATCTTCGAGAACGTGGCCTATGGCCCGCGCATCCTGGGCATGAACAACCGCACGGACCTCGAGGGGATCGTGGAGCGGAGCCTGCGGAATGCCGCCCTCTGGGACGAGGTCCACGACCGGCTTCACGAGTCCGCCCTCGGATTGTCGGGGGGGCAGCAGCAGCGCCTCTGCATCGCCCGCGCCATCGCCGTCGAGCCGGACGTGCTGCTCATGGACGAGCCCTGCTCGGCCCTGGACCCTATCGCGACCGCGAAGATCGAGGATCTGATGCTCGAGCTCAAGAACAGCTATAGCATCGTGATCGTCACCCACAACATGCAGCAGGCCGCGAGGGTGAGCGATTACACGGGCTTCATGCTCCTGGGCGAGCTGGTGGAGTTCGGGGTGACGCGGGAGCTCTTCACCAATCCGAAGAACAAGAAGACGGAAGACTACATCACCGGCCGGTTCGGCTAGACGCGAGCCCGGAGGCCGCCATGCAAAGGCATTTCCACGAAGAGCTGGAGGCACTCAAGCAGACGCTGCTCGCCATGGGCGGGCTGGTCGAGGACCAGATCCGCCGCGTGATGCGCGCCTTGCTGGAGCGGGACGATGCCCTGGCCCAGGAAGTCATCGACCGGGACCAGCAGGTCAACGCCTACGATGTCGAGGTGGACGAGACCTGCGTCAGCCTGCTCGCCTTGCATCAGCCCACGGCGGGAGATCTCCGCTTCATCACCACGGCCATGAAAATCGTCACCGACCTCGAGCGGATCGGCGACCAGGCCGTCAATATCGCCCAGCGCGTGCTCGAGCTGAACCGGCAGCCCCAGCTCAAGCCCTACATCGACCTGCCGCGCATGGCCGAGAAGGCCCAGGCCATGGTCAAGGAGAGCCTGGACGCCTTCGTGGCGCGGGACACCGCGCTCGCCCGCAAGGTCTGCGCCGAGGATGCGGACGTGGATGCGCTCAAGGAGCAGCTCTTCCGCGAGCTCCTGACCTTCATGATGGAGGACCCGAAGACCATTCCCAGGGCCATCCGGCTCATTCTCATCTCGCGCTTCATGGAGCGCGTGGCCGACCACGCGACCAATATCGCGGAGATGGTCATCTACCTGGTCGACGCCAAGATGGTCCGGCATACGCTCGCCTGATGGGGTAGGTGTATGCTGAACTGGTGAGCAGAGAGAGGCGCTACCAGCTCCAGGACGAGCAAGCCAATCGGCAAATCGACGCCCTTCTCGAGCATCTGCGGGTGCCCGGGGAGACCTGGCGCTATCACACCGAGATGCTCACCACCGTCCTCAAGACCTTCGAGGACAAGGCGCAGATCGCCGACCTCAAGATCGCCAGCGCCGCCCTGAAAGAGCTCCGATACGGCTTCAAAGTCTTTGCCCCCTATCGCGAGGTGCCGAAGGTGACGGTCTTCGGTTCTGCGCGCACGCCCGCTGATCACTCCGTGTCCGAGCAGGCGCGATCTTTCGGCCGGCGCATGGCCGATGACGGCTGGATGGTCATCACGGGGGCGGGCAGCGGCGTCATGGGTGCCGCGCAAGAGGGAGCGGGACGCGAGCGGTCATTCGGCATGAACATTCGCTTGCCCTTTGAGCAGGACGCCAATCCCTGGATCGCCGATGACCCCAAGCTCATCTCCTTCAAATACTTCTTCACGCGCAAGTTCTTCCTGGTCCGCGAGGCATGGGCCATGGCGTTCTTCCCCGGAGGGTTCGGCACGGGCGACGAGGCCTTCGAGGCGCTGACCCTCATCCAGACCGGCAAGACGGAGATGGTGCCCGTGGTGCTCATCGATGCGCCGGGCGGCCGGTACTGGCGGCGCTGGGGTGAATTCGTCCAGGAGCAGATGGCCGATCAGGGGCTGATCTCGCCGGAGGATATGTCGCTGTTCCGGATCACCGATAGCGTGGAGGAGGCGGTGGGCGAGATCGAGCGCTTCTACCGAGTCTTCCACTCGCACCGCTATGTGGGCGACCACCTCGCCCTGCGCCTGCGTCGCCCGCTCGCTCAGCCCGTCCTCGGCGACATCTCGCTCCGTTTCTCCGACATCCTGAAGGGCCCCGTGGAGCAGGTGGCCAGCCCCCTCCCCGGCGAGCGCGGGGAATTCCCCGAGCTGCCGCGTCTCGTGCTGCCCTTCAACCGGAGCGGATTCTCCCGCCTCCGTCAGCTCATCGACTTCGTCAACGCGACCTAGCGGCCTGACCGAAGAAGGCGGCCAAGAGCTCGCGATCGCGCGAGTACGTGAGGAGGCTCGCCGCCTCCTCGAAGGAAGCCCAGCGGACACCGTCAACTTCGTTCCGAGGCTCGGCCACGCCTCCGGCCGGATCCATCATCCAGTAGCGGACGATCTTGAGCCGACCCTTGCCGTCCTCGTGGGAGGTGGTGGCGAACTCACGCCCCAGCACACACCGGAGCCCCGTCTCCTCCTCGACCTCGCGTAGCGCGCACGCCTCGTGCGTTTCCCCGACCTCGAGCTTTCCCTTGGGGAAGGTCCAGTCCTCCCGGCGTGGCCGGTGGATGAGCAGCACCTCGATGTCACCCCGCTCGCCCTGCCGTGAGATGACTCCGCCCGCTGCGTGCACGACACCCCGGCTGCTCATGCCGCCAGTATGCAATGTGGGACGCGCTCCGACCTAGCTTTCCGGCGCCGCCACGGTTTCTTCACAGAACGGCAAGGCTGCGGCAACACCCCCGCGCTAGGCTCTCGTCCACGGAGGGATCGTGACCACGGACGAGCTCCTGACCGAGTTGCGGACATCGCGGTCTGACCTGGCGCGCATGATCGAAGCGGTGGTGCGAGACCGGCTCCCTTACATCGTCATTCCCTCGCAGGCCGTCCAGGCGTGGAAGGTTGAGGAGCCGCACGGCTGGGCGAAAGCCGCGGGATGGCTGGCCGCCCACAATGTGGCGCTGGTTCAGGTATGAGCTCGGCCACCCTCGGGTGCTCGACCGTCACTCTGCCTTCCAGACCTTGTTCCCTCGCCGCTTGAGCTTCGGCCACTGCTCGAAGAAGTCCATCTGCGCCGCCTGACGACGGGCCTGCTGCCGCGTCACGAGCTTCCCCGCGAGCAATTGCTCCGGACGGCCGCCGTGGCGGCCGACGAGGGCGCGGAGGCGCTCCTCGGCCACCGCGGCATCCTGGTGCTCTCCCAGGATGTCCTGCACCTTCTTGGCCCTGGCCACGAATCGCTTGGCGGGCTGCCCAACCATGGCCTCTGCCAGCTCGGCGGCGTAGCGGGCGCGTTTGACCTTGATCCGCACGGCATGCAGGTCATCGTCGCTCGGCCTCTTGGGCAGAGCCTTGACTGCCTTGCGAAGCTTCTTGAACTGCACGGCCGCGATGGCGGGCAGGGAAACCCCCGCGTCCACTACCCGGGGATGCTGGATGGACTTCTCCAGCCGATCGAGGAGCTTCGCATAGCGCGGCCCGTCGAGCGCGGCGATGAGATTGGCCCGCGCGTGAGTCCGCTGGTCGTCCAGACGGTCGAGGAGCGCACGGCCCTCCACGCGTCCAGCTGACTTCAGTGAGGACAGCTCGGCGCGAAGGTGCTGCCGGAAGACATCGAGGTCTCGGAGATCGCCGAGGAGGGTGCCGAGCCAGTCGAGCTCGCTCCGGAGCCCGCCGACCCACTCGGGATCGAACATCTCCCGGGCCGCCCCCAAGATGGCGCGGAGCCGTCGGACCGCCGTGCGCATCCGGTGGAGCTGTTCGGGGTCGATCCCGGCTCTCGTGCCGGGCTCATGCGCTCGAATCGCCTCGAGCTGCTCGTGCATCAGGACCAGGATGTGGTCACGGGCCGGGCTGCGGGCCGCGACGCTGGAGCTCTTGAGGGGACGAGCTTGTCGCATGCGCTACTCCGCTTCGGGGCGCTCCTCGGTTACCTGGCACTCCGTGCACACCCAGGTCCGGACGAGGGTCATGGTCTTCAAATCGCGCCGGAGAGTCCAGGGGAAGAAGGCCTGGGCGCCGCACCGCGGGCAGCGCTCCACCTTCTGGCCTGGCTGAATCGAGGAGGGCAGCCAGGGGATCTTGGACGGCATCGCGGGCATTCTACCGTAAGATGTCGCGGTGCCGACGGCGTACGTCGTCCTCATCCTGGCCAACATCGTTTACGGCTCGAGCTATGCCGTCAGCCGCGTGGTCCTCGAGCACATGGGGCCGGCCACCCTCTCGTTCTTCCGGCTCGCCATCGGCTCGCTCGTCCTCGTCCCCCTGGCCCTGGCGCAGCGGCGAGATGACGTGCGGCTCTCGCGCGCCGATAAGTGGAACATCTTCTGGATGGGGCTCTGCGGCTTCGCGGGCGCCTTCGCCTTTGGCAACTGGGGTCTCCGGTTCTCCACGGCCACCAATGCTGCGCTTCTCATCACCGTCGAGCCCGTCTCGCTTATCCTTCTCTCTCCCCTCGTGCTGGGTGAGCACCTCACCCGCCGCGAAGGCGTGGGCGCCCTCCTGACCGTGGTGGGCGCCACCGTCGTGGTGCTGAACGGGATACCCGGGGCCAGCGTGGCCATTGCCCCCCACTGGCGAGGCGACCTGCTTCTCGTCCTCTCGGGGCTGGCCTATGCCGGCTATTCGCTCTTCGGCCGCGACGTGCTCGCGCGGCACAAAGCGGTTCCCGTGACGGCCTGGTCGATTCTCTGGGGGCTGGTCGTGATGGTGCCCTTCACGGTGGCCGAGTGGGTGGCGGGCGACCGGCCCCTGTGGACAGGGACCACCATCCTCGGCACGCTCTACCTCGGGTTGGTGATCACCGCGCTGGGATACCTGCTGTGGAACTGGGGACTGGAGCGGGTGGAAGCGCCGCGCCTGGCCATCTTCGTCAACATCCAGCCATTGGCCGGCGCTCTTCTGGGAGTGGTGGCGCTCCACGAGGCGCTCACCGCGTACACCGTGGCGGGCGGCATCCTCATTCTGGCCGGCGTCCACACGGCCGTCCGCGCCAAGCGAGCCCAAAGGGGCTCCATAGGCTAGAATAGGCGCCATGAGACGGATCCGCGTGGGGCTGGCGCAGATCAACCCGACGGTGGGCGCCATCGAGGCCAATGCGCGGCTCGTCCTCGACGGGATGGAGCGCGCCCGCGCGGCCGGCTGCGATCTGGTGGCCTTCCCCGAGCTCGCGCTGACCGGCTATCCGCCCGAGGACCTGCTCTTCAAGACCGCGTTCATCGAGGCCAATCTGAGAGCGCTCGAGGATGTGGCGAGGCAGAGCCGGGGCATCACGGCGGTGCTCGGGTACGTCGACAAGCGTGACGACATCTTCAATGCCGCGGCCGTCCTCCACGACGGCCGGCACGTGGGCACCTATCACAAGCAGTACCTGCCGAACTATGGCGTCTTCGACGAGAACCGCTACTTTCAGTCCGGCACCGAGGCGCCCGTCTTCGCCGTGGGTAACACGGTGCTCGCGGCCAATATCTGCGAAGACATCTGGTATCCGACGGGCCCCACCACTCTGCAGGCCCTGGCGGGGGCCGAGCTCGTGGTGACGATCAACGCCTCGCCCTATCACGCGGGCAAGGCCCAGTTCCGCGAGAAGATGCTGGCCACCCGGGCCGCCGACGACCTGGTGTGCCTGGCTTTCGTCAACACGGTGGGCGGGCAGGACGAATTGGTCTTCGACGGCCAGTCTTTCATCTTCAACGAGAAGGGGGAGCGGATCGCGCGCGGCCGAGCCTTCGAGGAAGACCTCGTCGTGGCGGACCTCGATCTCGACGAGGTCTTCCGCGCGCGCCTGCACGACTCGCGGCGGCGCAAGGAGAAGCTTCGCGCGGCGGGGCCGACGCGCATCTCGCTGCCCCCGCTGCCCGCCCGCGAGAAGCCCAAGCCGCCCGCCCACGAGATCCAGGCCCTCGAGCCCGTGGAGGAGATCTACCAGGCCCTCGTGCTCGGCACCCGCGACTACGTCACGAAGATCGGCTACAAGCACGTGGTCATCGGGCTGAGCGGCGGGATCGACTCCACCCTCGTCGCCGCCATCGCCGTGGATGCGCTGGGGGCGGCCAATGTCACGGGCGTCACCATGCCGTCGCCCTTTTCTTCGGTGGGGACGCGGCGGGATGCCGCGCGGCTGGCCAAGAACCTCGGCATCGACATGCTGCGCGTGCCCATCACGGGCGTGCTCAAGGCCTACAAGCGCTCCCTGGCGGGAGCCTTCAAGGGGCTCAAGGAAGACGTGACGGAGGAGAACCTCCAGGCGCGCATCCGGGGCAATTACCTGATGGCCCTGTCGAACAAGTTCGGATGGCTCGTGCTCAATACCGGCAACAAGAGCGAGATCGCCGTCGGCTACACGACGCTCTACGGCGACATGGCGGGGGGCTTCGCGGTCATCAAGGACTGCCCGAAGACCCTCGTCTACAAGTTGAGCGAGCACGCCAGTGCGCGCGCGGGACGGGAGCTCATTCCCGAGACGGTGTTCACCCGGCCGCCTTCGGCGGAGCTGCGCCCGGACCAGACCGATCAGGACACCCTGCCTCCGTACCCGGTGCTGGATGCCATCCTCGAGTGCTATGTCGAGGGCGACCAGGGGGTGGCCGATATCGTGGCGCGCGGCTTCGACGCCCAGACCGTCAAGCGCGTCATCGCGATGGTGGACCGCAACGAGTACAAGCGTCGCCAGGGCGCCATCGGCATCAAGATCACCCCGCGCGCCTTCGGCAAAGACTGGCGCCTCCC
>DASYTI010000084.1 GCA_036002485.1 Candidatus Methylomirabilota bacterium
GGTCTGGCCGTGAGGTGAACCGCACGTTGACCACGACGATACTCTGCCGGAAGAGGCGCGCCCCGCGGACGAGGAGCGCGGTCTGATGGTGCGGGGGCGTGCGGCCACCGATGACGCGGCAGGAGCTCGGGGAACGCGCCCGCGCGAGGCTAGGAAGGCAGGAAACCGTGGATCAGGAACTGCCGCCTTTGGGCTCGCCCTCCTTGGCGGCGGGCTGGGCCTCGGGCTCGTCCGTGCCCTTCTTGAACTCGCGAATCGCCTGCCCGAGCGAGCGACCCAGCTCCGGAATCTTCGCGCCGCCGAAGAGGACGAGGGCGATGAGGAGAATGACGATCAGCTCCTGCGCTCCCAGACCAAACATGGTGGGCTCCTTTGACGGAAATCCGTCCACGCCGACGGTCGGCCACGCGTGGCCAGCCTACGCCTCGGCCGGAGACCGTGTCAAACTCGCGGGTACCCATGCAGGCGTTTCTTGGCGGCCGGGCCCCCCGGTTGCTAGGCTGGCCGCAGCCGGCCTACCGCCCCCCACACCCGGGACTCCAAGGGAGACGCCCATGAACATCCTGGTGCCGGACATCGCCGTGGCGGAGAAGATCATCCGCTCCATCGCCGTCTACGGCTTTCTGCTCGTGGCCTTCCGCCTCGCGGGCAAGCGCCAGCTCGGCCAGATGACGGCGTTCGACCTGATCGTTCTGCTCATCATCAGCAATGTCCTCCAGAACGCGGCCATCGGCAACGACAACTCCCTGGGCGGCGGGCTCCTGGGCGCCTCCGTGATCATGATCCTCAACCTCCTGATTGCCTGGTTGACCTTTCGTCGCAAGCCGATCGAGCGCATTGTCGAGAACTCCCCGACCATCCTCGTCAAGCATGGCCACGTCTTACGCGCCAACCTCGCCCGGGAGCTCATGAGCATGGCCGAGCTCCGCGCGGCCCTGCGCAAGGAAGGCGTGGCCACCTTCGCCGAGGTCCGCTACGCCATCCTGGAAGAGGACGGTCACGTGACCGTCATCCGGCGGGGGCACGTGCCTGCGTGAGCCTGCTCGCGGGCTGGTTCTCCGCGGGCCCGGGCGTGGGCGACCCGGCCACCCTGCTCGCGCACTGGGGCTATGTCGCGGTCTTCGTGCTGGTCATCCTCGGCAATGCGGGGGTTCCCGTGCCCGAGGAGACCGTCCTCCTCTTGGCGGGCTACCTCGTCTGGCGCGGAGAGCTCCAGCTGCACATCCTGCTCGCCGTCGGTTTCGCGGCCGCCGTCACGGGCGACAATATCGGCTACTGGCTGGGCCGGCGCTTCGGCAAGGGGGCGCTCCAGCGCCACGCCCACTGGATCCTCGGACATCCGGAGCGGCTCGAAACCATGCAGCGCTTTGTCGCTCGACGGGGCGCCACCGCCGTCTTCGTCGCTCGCTTCGTGCCCGGGCTCCGGTTCACGGCGGGGCCGCTCGCGGGCGCGCTCGGGCTGCCCGCCTGGTCCTTCCTGGCTGCCAATGTGCTGGGCGCGGCGCTCTACGTGCCCCTCACGGTGGCGGCGGGGTGGGCGATCGGCTATGGGCTGGGTGATTATGTCGAGCGGCTGCGGCGGGTGGTCGGCAATGTGGAGCACGTCGTGCTGCTGGCCGCCGTGGCCAGCGCGGGCGCCCTTATCGCGTGGCGCGCCGCGCGCTGGCTGAATCGACGGCCGAAGAGATCCTGACCCGCCCCCGCGGGCTCAGTGCCCGTTGCCTTCGCCGAAGCCGTCCGACCCTCGCAGGCGATCCTCCGTTCCCGGGATGTAGCGCCGCTCGAGCTCCTGGAAGTGGGCGACCCTGGCCATCACGTGATGGCTCTCCGTGGGGTGCCCCGCCTTGGTGCGCTCGAGCCCCCACTGCCCCTGCTCCTCGTTCTTGGCGAGCTCGTGCATGGCGTTCCACACGGCGTACATGGCGGCGTGCGCGCCATAAAGCGTGATGAAGATGAACCGGTAGCCGAGCTCGCCAAGCTCGCGAAACGTGAAGGGGCTCGGGTCCTTGTGCCAGCGAAACGACGACGAGTAGTTGAAGGCCAGGGGCAGCTTCGGATGCGTCTGCCGCATGGCCCGGGCGAACTCGATGGCGGGGCCGCGGTCGGAGTTCGACAGCTCGCACCAGACCAGGTCGACGCCAGCGTCGGCATAGGCCCGCCCGCGCCAGATGGCCTCCTCCATGCTGCCCCCCACCGCCCCGTAGGCGTCCGTGCGCGCGATGACCACGAAGTCGCGATCGAGCCTGTCCCGCTCGGCGAGAGCGGCTCGGTACTTTCCGATCGCCTCCTCGCGCGACACCACCGTCTTGCCGGCGATGTGGCCGCACCGCTTGGGGAAGCGCTGGTCCTCGAGGTGGATGCCCGCCACGCCCGTCTTGACGAATTCCTGCACGGTGCGCATGGTCGAGAGCGCGTTGCCGTAGCCGTCGTCGGCGTCGGCGATGATCGGCACCTCGACGGCGCTGGCCACCATGGAAGCCGTCTTGGCCACCTCGGTCATGGTCAGGAGGCCCATGTCCGGCCATCCGTTGAGCATGGCCACCGAGTAGCCGGACAGATAGATCGACTTCATGCCCGCGCTCTCCGCGATCTGCGCGTCGAGGGGCGAGTAGATTCCGCCCGTGTAGAGATACGGCTCATCACGGAGCAGCTGACGGAAGATCGTGCCCTTGCTCTCCATGTTTTCCTCCTCGCTCAGAGCCGCGCGGGCGCCGACGGCGCCCACGGCAGCTCGAGCAGGTTCTCGGCGCAGCGGCCGCAGTAGTGGGTGGACTCGAGCTGATAGGCGCAGGCGGGACAGCAGGGCGCCCCGCAGCCAATGCATCCAAGCTGCTCGAAGGCAAATCGCACTTCGCTTCCGCATCGACAGTGGCCGGCCATGGCAGGCCCTCCTTTGGGTCTTGGCCAAGGCCTCGGGGCAAGAAGTGTTCCGAGGTTCTAACTGACTGAAAGACTAAGGATTGCGTCAACAGGGATCAGAGAGAAGCGATAGAAAGTGAGACAATTGTGTCTCAGAAAGACACGCCCAATAAGTGATATGAAACTCAAAGTATTATAGAAATTGACCAGAACCTCTCTGAACCTACTGGGACACCTAAGTCCCATTACTGAGACGGATCTGTCCCATCCCTTAAGGCTCTAGTTTTGATTGAGTATTTCAGGATAAGCCGGTGAAGGTTGCGCCGAGTGATCCCTGCGCGCTTGGCCGCGACGGAGACATTTCCCCGCGCCTCGGCGAGCAAACGGCTGATGGCCTCGCGCTCGAAGACAGCGAGCGTCCGGGCACGAGCCTGAAGGAATCCCTCGCCCGCGCGGAGGGCCGTGGGCGCGGGCTCCTGGAGGTGCAGGGGGAGGTGGACCACCTCGACCTGGCGACTCGTGGCCAGCACCACGGCCCGCTCGATGGTGTTCTCGAGCTCGCGAAGATTGCCCGGCCACGGATAGCGCTTGAGCAGGTCGAGCGCTTCCGGGGCGAAGCGGTCCACGCGCTTGTTGACCTTGGCTTCGGCCTTTCGAAGGAAGTGATGGGCCAGCACAGGGATGTCCTCGGTCCGCTCACGAAGCGGGGGCAGGGTGATGGTGAACGTGTTGAAGCGGTAGAAGAGATCCTCGCGGAACTCGCTGACGGCGAGGGCCTTCTCCAGATCACGATTGGTGGCGGCGATGACGCGCACCCGGACCTTGCGGGTCACCACGTCTCCCACGGGCTTGATCTCACCCGTCTGCAACACGCGCAGGAGCTTGGACTGCATCTCGAGCGGCATGTCGCCGACCTCGTCGAGGAAGATGGTGCCGCCGTCCGCCCGCGCGAAAAGGCCCGGCTTGTCGGCCACGGCCCCCGTGAAGGCGCCGCGTTTGTGGCCAAAGAGCTCCGATTCGAGCAGGGTGGGGGCAAGCGCCGTGCAGTTGACCGTGACCAGGGGCCGGTCCCGCACGTTCGAATACCGGTGGATGGCCCTGGCCACCAGCTCCTTGCCCGTGCCCGACTCGCCCCGGATCAGCACCGTGGTGGGGGTCGCGGCCACACGAACGATCAGCTCGGCCAGCTCCTTCATCTTTGGATTCTGGCCGATGATGAAATCGCCCTCGGCCTGCGCCTGGATCTCGCGCAGCATCATTCCATACCGGTCCTCGAGCTCCTCCGACCGCTTGCGCTCGGCCAGGAGGTCCCACATGAATTTGGCGCTCGCCCCGCCCATCACCTCGGTCGTGGAAGGCTTGAGGGCCTGGATGTCTCGCTCGACCTCGGGGCTGCCCGTGACGTCGATGATGAGGTCCACCGTGGGGTCGGCCACGAGCGTCCTCAGCTCGGTGGCCACGGGGACATTGAGGCGCCGGGCCAGCTCGAGGCCGGGCGCCCACGGGTTGAGATCGGCAATCCCGAGGATGGTAACGGTGGGATCGCCGATGAACATCTCGAGGAGGGCGCGGCCCCCTTTGCCGGCCCCGATGATGACGACTCTGGTCATGGGCGGCGACCGAGACCGGTCAGAACGGCTGCGGCACCTGGTCGCGCTCCGCCCGGTTCTCGAACGAGGCGTACTCGGGGATGAAGGTCAGATCGATCAACCCCGTCGGGCCGTTGCGCTGCTTGCCGACAATCACCTGAGCCAGGTGCTCGTTCTCCGCCGGCTGGACCCCGTACCGGTCGGGCCGAAAGAGGAAGAGGATGAGGTCGGCGTCCTGCTCGAGCGCCCCCGACTCGCGCAGGTCGGAGAGCTGGGGCTCCTTGTTCTGCCGGCTCTCCACCGCGCGCGAGAGCTGGGAGAGGGCGACCACCGGCACGTCCAGCTCCTTGGCCAGAGCCTTGAGCGAGCGCGAGATCTCCGAGATCTCCTGCTGGCGGTTCTCCGGGTTCCGGCCCCGCATGAGCTGGAGATAGTCGATGACGATGAGGTCGAGGCCGTGCTCGGCCTTCATGCGCCGAGCCTTGGCCCTCGCCTCGAGCACGGACAGCGCGGGCGAGTCGTCGATGAAGATCGGCGCCTCGGCAAGCCGGCCGGCGGCATTGGTGAGGCTCGTCCAATCTCTCGTCTCGAGGTACCCCGTGCGCACCTTGTGCGACGGCACGCGCCCCTCCGCGCAGAGGAGGCGCTGGACGAGCTGCTCCTTGGACATTTCCAGGCTCAAGACGAGAACCCGCTTCTGATTCCGTACGCCCGCGTACTTGGCGATGTTCATGGCGAAGGCGCTCTTCCCCATCGAAGGCCGGCCGGCAATGATGATGAAGTCGCTTGGCTGGAGGCCCGCGGTCATCATGTCCAACTTGGCGAACCCCGTCGCCAAACCGGTCACGTGCTC
>DASYTI010000085.1 GCA_036002485.1 Candidatus Methylomirabilota bacterium
GGCCGCGGCGTCTTGCTCGATGTGGCGCGCCACAAGGGCGTGCCGTTCCTCCAGGACGGCTACGGGATCACCGTCGCCGATCTGGACGCCACCGCCAAGAAGGAAGGCGTGGAGGTGCGTCGCGCCGACTTCGTGATCATCCGCACCGGGCAGATGGAGGACCGGCTGCAGAAGGGCGAGTGGGGCGGCTACGCGGGCGGGGACGCGCCGGGGCTGGCCTTCGAGAGCCTGGAGTGGATCCACGGCAAGCAGATCGCCGCGATCTGCAGCGACACGTGGGGCATCGAGGTGCGCCCCAACGACACCGGGCCGGAGGTCTTCCAGCCCTGGCACTGGGTGACGATTCCCGCCATCGGGATCGTGCACGGGGAGATCTTCTATCTGAAGGAGCTGGCCGAGGACTGTGCCGCCGACGGCGTCTACGAGTTCTTCTTCTGCGCGCCGCCGCTCGTGATCAGCCGCGGCACGGGCTCGCCCATCAATCCCCAAGCCATCAAGTAGGCGGTCTGGTCTTGCCATCCGACATCGACGCGCGCGTGATCGGCGGGTACTGGGAGCGGGAGAATCTCGCGGAGGCGATTCTCGCCGCTCTCAAGGCGCGGGGCAGCAATCTCGACGCGCTCACGACCGACGAGCTGGCGCCCGTGGACCAGTTCCACGGGGGAGGCAAGCCGATCACCATGCGTCTCGCGCGGCTGGCCGTCGCCGAGCCCGGGATGCGGGTGCTCGACGTGGGCGGCGGGTTTGGCGGCCCCGCCCGCACGCTCGCCGTCGAGTTCGGCTGCCAGGTCACGGTGGTGGACCTGACGGAGTCCTATGTTCGCGCCGCGCGGATGCTCACGGCCCGGATGGGCCTCGACGATCGCGTGAGCCACCACGTCGGCAATGCCCTGGACCTGACCTTCCTCGACGGCGCCTTCGACATGGTGTGGACCCAGAACAGCGGGATGAACATCGCGGACAAGGAGCGGCTGTACGCGGGCTTCCATCGCGTGCTGCGGCCCGGCGGATTCCTTGCGCTCCAGGAGCCCATGGCCGGCCCCGTGCAGCCGATTGTCTATCCCGTGATGTGGGCGCGCGATGCCTCCACGAGTTTCTTGCGACCGCCCGCGGAGATGAAGGCGGTGATCGAGGGGGCGGGGTTCAAGGTGCGCGTGTGGGACGATGTGACGGCCGAGACGGTCGGGCCGACCACAGGCGCAGGCATCCCGGCCCACAGCATCCAGCGCCTCGTGATGGGTGATGCCATCGACGAGATCATAGCTGCCGGCCAGCGCAACCGAGCGGAGGGCCGTCTCGTCTCGGTGCAGGCAGTCTTCGATCGACCCTGAGGTGAGGAGGGTGAAATGAAAGTTGCGACCTGGCGAGGCGAGAGCCGCTTCAGCATCGACGAGGTGCCCGATCCCGTGGCGGGGCCGGGGCAGGTCGTGGTGGGGATCCATACCGCGGGCATCTGCGGCACCGACATCCACGCCACCCAGGGGCTTTTCCCGTGGACGCCCCCCATGGTGCTGGGCCACGAGTACACCGGCGTCGTGCGCGAGGTAGGCCGAGGGGTGAGCCGGCGCCTGGTCGGACGCGCGGTCGGGTGCGAGCCATCGTACGGGTGCGGGCAGTGCGCGGCGTGCGAGGCAGGGCGCACCTCGCAGTGCCCGCGCGCCGTCCGCGTAGGCGGCTTCGCCGAGCGCGTGGCCCTGCCCGCGAAAAGCGTGCATCCGCTGCCGAAGGGCCTCGATCCCGTGACGGCCGCCCTGACCGAGCCCGCCGCCTGCTGCCTGGCGGGTCTGGAAACCTTCCGCATGCCACGCGCGGCGACGGTGCTCGTCATCGGCGGCGGCATCATGGGGCTCCTGACCATGGCGATTGCCCGCCGTCGGGGCGCGCGCCGCCTCATCCTCTCCGACCCCATCGAGGAGCGACGGCAGATCGCGCGTCGCCTCGGCGCTCACGTCGTCATCGATCCGCTGAAGGAGAGCCTGCGCGATCGGGTGATGGCCCTCACGAAAGACCGCGGGGCCGACGTCGTCTGCGAAGCAGTGGGCAAGCCGGAGCTGGTGGCCGAGGCGATCGGGCTCACGCGGTCCACGGGACACGTGCAGCTCGTGGGCGTGAATCCGAAGGGCAGCCGGCTGCCCCTCGACCTATGGGACATTCACTACCGAGAGCTGCACATCGGCGGCGCCTTCGGCCGCGGCACGGCCTACCGCCGCGCCCTCGCCCTGATGCCCAAGCTCGGCGTCAAGCGGCTGATCACCGCGCGCTTCCCGCTCGAGCGTGTGGAAGAAGCCTTCGCGCACGCCTCCGCCGGCCACGGCGCCAAGACCGTCATCACGCCCGGCTAGGGTCGGGTCTCACAATTCAACATTCGATCCGACAATGCGTGAATGTGAGACCTGACCCCGGCCAGGCAAGCTCTACGGCTGCAAGTATCGCTGACGGCTCGGCGGGCGGATGCCCTCGATGCTCAGGCGAATGCGGTACAGCACGCTGCGCGCCGTGAGATAGAGCGCCTTGCCGTCGGCGTCGCCCCAGGCGGCGTTGGCGGGCTCGTGCGTGGTGCGGATCACGCCCAGGATCTGCCCCGCGGGGTCGGTGATCCAGAGCCCGCCCGGCCCGGTCAGGTACAGATTCCCCCGCCGATCCACCTTCATCCCGTCCGGCTCCTGGCCCGGCTCGCCGTTCAGATCGAGAAAGAGCCTGCCGTTGGCGAGTGAGCTATCCGGCTCCACGTCGAAGCGCATCCAGATCTTGTTCTTCCTGTCGGAGTTGCTGACGTACAGGTACTTCTCGTCCGGTGAGAAGGCGAGGCCGTTGGGGCGGCGCAGATCCGCGGCCACCAGCGTGAGCTTTCCGTCAGCGAGGCGAAAGACCCCGTTGAACGGGAGCTCCTTCGCCGGATCCTCGTCCTCCCGCAGAAGCCCGTGCGGGGGGTCGGTGAAGTACAGGGCGCCGTCGGACTTGTAGACGAGGTCGTTGGGACTGTTCAATCGCTTGCCTTCGAAGCGGTCGGCGAGCGCCGTGAGGGTTCCATCGTGCTCCTGCCGCGTCACCCGATGGTTTCCCGGCTCGCAGATCGTCAGCCGCCCCTCGCCATCGAGGGTCATGCCGTTGGAGCCCATGGACCCACACGGGGGAATGTCCGCGGCGGCATAGCCTGTCCGCGTGCGAACCACTGACGCGCCGTGGATCGGATCCCACTTGCGGATGACGTTGTGGGGGAGGTCGGCGAACAGGAGATAGCCGTCGGGGATCCACACGGGACCTTCGGTGAACCCGAACCCCTCGGCAACCTGCTCGATCTTCACGTCGCGCGGAACGATCTGATCGAGCTCGGGAGCGCGGCGCTCCACGTAGCTCACGGGCCTGGCGGACGCCGACGCGCGTCGGCGCGTTGCTCTGGCGAGCGCCCACCAGGCCGGAGCAACCCGGCGCTTGAGAGCACGAAACCCGCGGCCCGCCGCGCGAGGCAGCATCCAGACCTACTCGGCGAACTGGGCGGCGCGCCAGCGCAAGGCCGCGCCCAGGCCCTCCTTCTCCCGGATCTCGTCGAACTTCATCCCGACCTCGGTCCGGGCGGCATAGAGCGGGGCCAGCACGTCCAGGCCGGCGCGAATGGCGTTGCGAAAGCCGGCGGCATCGGCGCCGCGGTTGATGGCCAGCTTGGTGCCGGCGAGCGCCTCCGGAGAGATGAGGGCGAGCCGGCGAGCGAGCTTCGTCGTCGCCGCGGCAAGATCGGCGCGCGGCACCACGCGATTGACCATGCCGTACCGGAGGGCGGTCTGGGCATCGATGGGCTCGCCGAGGTAGAGCATCTCGCGGGCGCGCTTGAGCCCGATCACGAAGGGCATGATCAGCGCGGGACCGACACTGGAGAAGCGGATCTCGGGCTCGCCGAAGAGGGCATCGTCGGCGGCCACGGTGAGGTCACACATCATCACGAGCTCGCAGCCTCCGCCCAGACAGTGCCCCTGCACGGAGGCGATCACCGGCTTGGCCATGTCCCACGGCGTCATCTCGAGGGCGACGTCGTCGGTGAGCGAGGCGTGCCAGGCGAGGGCGTCCCCCCGCCGGGCGGCCCGGGCCGGATTGGGCCCGATGTCGTAGCCGGCGCAGAAGCTGCGTCCCTCCGCCCGGAGCACGACCACGCTGGTGTTGGGGTCGCCGTCGGCCTCGCGGAAGCGCTCCATGAGCATGCGCTTGAGCTCGGGGCTGATGGCATTGAGCTTGTCGGGCCGGTTGAGCGAGATGGTGCCGACGCGGCCGTCGGTGGCGTACGTCACGAGCTGCTCGGTCATGGCAGGCTCCTCAGGTTGGCGGAGTTCCAAACAATAGCGCGGCGCTCGTTCACCGGGGAACAACGGGCAGCACGATATGCGACGGGTAGCGCGAGTCGTGGAAGACGGTCTGCCGCGCCGTTTGCCGGCGCGTCCCCGTGGCCTGATCCTTGCCCGTGTTCAGGTTGCGGTCGAAGCGCGGGAAGTTGCTGGACGCGATCTCCAGGCGGATCCGATGGCCGGGCAGGAAGACGTGGCTGGTGGCCCAGAGGTCGATGGTGAAGCGTGACACCTCACCCGGGGTGAGGGCCGTGGGCGTCGTGCGCGAGTCGCGGTAGCGGGCGCGGATGATACCGTCGGCCAGGTTCTGCGCATACCCGTCGGGGCGGAGGTTGACCAGCTTCGCGGTGAAGTCGGTGTCGGGAGCGCTGCTCGCCGCATAGAGCGTCACCGTGATGGGTCCGGTAACCTCGAGCGCCTCCGTCACCACCTCGCTCGTGTAGACGAGCACGTCCTCTCGCCCCTCCACCGGGCGCTGGTCCCATACGCCCATGGCGAGGATCAGCGTATTGCCGCCGCGGGTGGGGACGGGGTCGTCGGGGTCGTAGGTGAAGTGATCGGCCGTTTCCTCGCCGGGCTGCCGCGGGTCGAGCGATCCGTCGCCGCGGTCGCTGTTCGCGTGCCCCCGGCTGTGCAAATAGTACGGCGTGTAGCGTGTCCGCGCGAGCGGCCACTCACGCTCGTCGCGCCAGCGGTTCTCGCCCATCACGAAGATCTTGACGGGCGGCTCGTCGAGGAGCCCGGTGTCGAGCCCCTTGAGCCAGTGATCGAACCAGCGGAGCTGGATCTCGTGCAGATCGATGAGCGCCTCCGCTCCGAAGTCGATGTCCCCGGTCCCCGTCGAGGTCGGACTGGTGTAGGGGAACAGGTGAGCCCAGGGACCGACGAGGAGCTTCTGGGAGGCCCGCGCCTCGTTTGTCATGGCGCGGGTGCGGAGCCCGCAGAAGTTCGCGAGGCCGCCGTGCAGGAAGATGTCGTACCAGGACGTCACGTGATACATCGGCACGGCGATCTGGTCGTGCTGCCGCTCCATGTTGACCTGCCACCACGGCGACCCGTCCTCCGGATTCCGGAGATAGTCGCCGAGATAGCCCGCCACGGATTCGAGCCGCTTCGCCCAGTCCGCGAGCGGCAAGTGCCCGTACGCCTCGGGCGATAGCGGGGGAGCCCATGGCGTGGGCGCGGCCGCCAGCTCACGCTCGAGCTCGGGCAAGAGCGTGGCGGTGAGACCCCGGCGCGCGATTGTGTCCCGCGCCATCAGGACGGCATAGGGGATCTGCCACCCGAGCTCGAAGGCCCCGCCCGAGTGGTACACCCAGCACTGGTGAAAGTCCGCGGGGGCGGAGGCGGGGAAGGACGCCTTGAGATGGGGCGGCCGCGTGGGCGCGAGGAGATACTGCGTGGCGCCCAGATAGGACTGCCCCATGGTGCCGACCTGGCCGTCGGAGTAGGGCAGGCCGGCCGCCCACTCGACGGCGTCGTAGCCGTCCTGCGCCTCCCACACGAGCGGGTAGTACTCGTCGCCGTCCGAGGCGAAGCGGCCGCGCGTGTCCTGCATGATCACGACATACCCATGCTCGACGAAGACGTCGATGTCGCCCGGGCGCCGGCGGAGATTCTTGTCGTAGGGGAGGCGCGAGAGCAGCACGGGAAAGCGGCCCGGCCCATCCGGGCGATAGACGTCGGCGCGAAGGGTGACGCCGTCGCGCGTCGTCATGGCCACATCCTTGTCGATCAGCATGGGGAATCGCTCCTTGTGAGGACAGCGCCGGCGCAGATTCTACCCCATCGGGGGACGCTCGGAGCCGCTGTCGCGACCCCATACGCTCGGGAGGCCGTCCTCGAGGTCATTGAATCGCTCTGGCTGGCGCGGCGGCGGACGTGTGGCGCATGCGCCTCATACAGTGAAGCCGGATTTGATCCGTACTTACAATGCCGGTATACTGTCCGTACGGAGGGATCCCGCATGCGGAAGAAGTTGACGAAGACGGGGAATAGCTTAGCCCTGGTCCTCGACAAGCCGCTCCTCGACCGGGTGGGAATAGACGCGAGCACCTCGCTCGAAGTGTCTACCGACGGACAGGTCATAGTAATCTCGCCCGTGCGCAGCCGCCAGCGGACGGCCAGGCTCAAGCGCGTGGTCGAGGAAGCCCACCGGCGATACGGTGGCGCGTTCCGGCGGCTCGCCGAGTAGGAAGTGAAGGTCGAGTTTCTCACGCTCGATGAAGTGCTGGCATTGCACGCGGACCAGATCGAGCGGTACGGGGGTCGTCCGGGAATTCGCGATGTCGCCTTGCTGGAATCCGCTCTGGCCATGCCGCAAGCGACGTACGGAGGCCGATGGCTGCATGAAAGCTTGCCCGAGATGGCTGCCGCCTATCTCTTCCATCTGGTCCAGGGGCATGCCTTCGTCGATGGCAACAAGCGCATTGGTCTCATGACCACGCTGGTCTTCTTGGGCTTGAATTCGCTCTCCCTTCAGGCGGCAAGTGACGAGCTCGTGGATCTTGTAGCCGGGGTGGCGACACGACGCCTCAGCAAGGCAGAGGTCGCAGTGTTTGTTCAGCAGCATACGAGGCCGCGTAAGCGGTAGAGTTGGGCCTAGCCATGTACCTCGACCGGCG
>DASYTI010000086.1 GCA_036002485.1 Candidatus Methylomirabilota bacterium
CCGCAGATAGCGGTCGCGTTGCTCGTCGGCCTCCCGGGTCTTGGCCTCCAGCGCCTCGCGGAGCTTCTGGATCTCGTCTTCGGCGGTCGGGAACAGCTCGTCGGCGTCAGTCATGATACAGAAAGTATAGCAGACACCCCCGAACGGTTTGGCGGCTAACCAGGTAGGTAAAGCTCGCGTTGGACCCTTGAAAGGGAGTCCGAGACGAGGCGGGCCGTCTCGTCCACGAGCGAGATGACGTCTCCGTACGGCATGCGCCGCGGGCCGACCACGCCCAGCACGCCCAGGACCTGGCCGCGATAGGTGTAGGTCGAGGTGATGAGGCTGCACTCGCGCATGTCCTCCACGGGATTCTCGCTGCCGATGAGGACCTGGACCCCGCGCTCCTCGGCCATCCGCGTGAGGAGATCCACGAGGCGCGCCTTCTCCTCGAAGGCCCGCAAGAGGCCGCGCATGGTGCCCACGTCGCTCAGGTCCGGATGGTCGAGCAGATTGATGGCGCCGCTGATGTAGAGATTGCGGTCCCGCAGGAGCGCGACGATCTGGTCGAGCAGGCCGCCGCTCCGCGTCCAAAGGGGGTCGAGCGGATCTGCCGGGCGCTCGATGTCCTCCACGATGGTCTGGAAGGTCTTGCCGCGATAGCGGCGCGTCAGCGTCCGGCCGATCTCCCGCAGCTCCTCGACGCTCGGCCGCGGCAGGGGGGTGAGGGCGCGCGCCGTCACCCAGCCCGTATCCGTCACCACCACGGCGAGGGCGCGGTCTTCGCCCAGACCGACGAGCTCGATACGGTCCAGCGCCGTGCGGCGGAGCGGAGGGGCGAGGAGCATCCCCGTCATGTGCGTGCCGTCCGAGAGTCGGGTGGGCGTCTCAGCCATGAGCCGCTGGGCCCCGTCCGCCGAAGCGGTCGCCGCCTCCGTGGTCTTCTGGCCGCTCGGCGCGGTCTTCCACGGCACCTCGCCCAGCGCATTGACGTAGAAGCGGTAGGCCTTGTCCGTGGGCACGCGCCCGGCCGAGGTGTGCGGGTGCGTGAGGAAGCCCATGTCCTCGAGATCGGCCATGGCATTGCGGATGGTCGCGGGCGAGAGCCCGCGGACGTGGCGGCGGGCCACGGCGCGCGAGCCGACGGGCTGGGCGGTCTCGACGTACTCCGCGATGACGGCCAGCAGCACCTGGCGCAGACGCGGATCCAGCGCGGGCTCAGACATGGTATCGCTCATCTTACATCTTCACAGGAGCTCCATGAAGAGGGCGTCCGAGAGGAGGAAGCCCGGCTCCGTGAGCCGCGCCCGTCCATCCTCGGTAACGAGGAGGCCGCGCTCGGTCCACGCGGCCAGCACGCCGCGGAGGCGGGAGCCATCGAGGGCGACCCGCTCCTCCAGCCACTCGGCGGGGACACCCTCGCGCAGGCGCAAGCCAAGCATGAGCCGCTCGGCCATCCGCTGGCGCGGCGTCAAGGTCTCATGTGAGCCCACGGGCGCCTCTCCGGCCGCGATCATGGCCGCCCAGCGATCCACGGCCTTGACGTTGGCATAGCGCACCTCGCCCAGGAATCCGCAGGCCCCGGGCCCGAAGCCCAGGTACTCCTCGGCCCGCCAGTAGATCTGATTGTGGGCGGAGCGATGGCCGGGCCGGGCATAGTTGGACACTTCGTAGTGCTCGAAGCCCGCCTCGGCCGCGAGCTCGGTCATTCGCCGGTACTGGGTGGTCGCGGTCTCCTCGGGCGGCAGGAGTATTGGATTTTCGCTCGTCTCGGACGGTGGGGCCCCAGGCCCACCACGTCCTGCAACTCGCCCTGCCGACACGCCCTTGGCATGCCACAGGCTCCCCTCGTCGAGGGTGAGGGCATAGGCCGAGAGATGATCGGGCTGCCAGCCCAGCACGCCCTTGACCGTGGTCTCCCAGGTCGGGACGTCGAGCTTCGGGAGGCCATAGATGAGATCCACGCTCACGTCGACAAAGCCGGCGGCCCGGGCCGCGTCGAAAGCCTCGCGAGCCTGGCGCCCCGTGTGGAGCCGGTCGAGCGAGGGCAGGATGCGGTCGTCGAGGCTCTGGACCCCGAGGCTGATCCGCGTGACGCCCGCATTCCTGTAGCCGGTGAGCCGCTCGACGCTGACTGATTCGGGATTGCACTCGACGGTGATCTCCGCCGAAGGCTCGATGGGAAAGTGCGCGCGCAGACGGTCCAGGATCGCCGCCATGGCTTCGGGGGGCAGCAAGGAGGGCGTGCCGCCGCCCAGGAAGACGCTCTTGAGACGCATCGCCGCCGCCCACGGCGCCTTCGCGGCCAGATCGATCTCGCCAAGGAGGGCCGGCACGAAGCGCGCGACGGCCCCGGGCGCGTCGGGCGCCGTGTTAAAGGAGCAGTAGCCGCACCGCTGAGTGCAGAACGGGATATGCAGGTACGCGCCGAGGACCCTCGCCCGCGGTACCCACGCCGCGAGCCCGCTCATCGCCGTCTCGCCCGCCGGCTGCTTACGGCAGCCAGTGGCCGAGGCGCGTCCACCGCGGCCAATGGCTCTCGGCGTTCCAGGACCAGTAGATCAGGAAGGCCTTGCCGCGGATCTTGTCCCGATGGACGAAGCCCCAGTAGCGGCTGTCCTGGGAATTGTCGCGGTTGTCCCCCATGACGAAGTAGGAGCCCGCGGGGACCACGAGGGGATCACACGCGTAGAGATAGCCGCAGTGCGTGGAGGGAACGGCGGGGATGGAGCCCGGGCGCACGTAGGGCTCCTCGAGGAGGCGCCCGTTGAGGATGACCCGATTGTCCTGCACCTGCACGGTGTCGCCCTCCACGGCCACGATGCGCTTGATGAAGTCCCGGCTCTCGTCGTTCGGGTACTTGAAGACGACGATGTCCCCGCGCCGCGGCTTGCGCAGGCCCGGCAGGTGGGCGTCCGTGAGGGGCAGCTCGGCCCCGTAGAGGAACTTGTTCACGAGGATGTAGTCGCCCACGAGCAGGGTGTCCATCATCGAGCCCGACGGAATGGTGAAGGCCTGGACCCCGCACTGCCGGATGACCAGGGCCAGGAGCACGGCGATGAAGATCGCCTCGGCGTACTCGCGGACGAGGGACTTGCGCCGAACCGGGGTGACGGCCTCGGCGGGCGACGGGGTTTCTTCCGGCTGGGTCTGGGTGCCGTTGATGGTCATGCTCAGCTCTTGAGGACGGACAGGAAGGCCTCCTGCGGCACCTCGACCTTGCCGACCTGCTTCATGCGCTTCTTGCCCTCCTTCTGCTTCTCGAGCAGCTTCCGCTTGCGCGTGATGTCGCCGCCGTAGCACTTGGCGGTGACGTTCTTACCCATGGCCTTGACGGTCTCGCGCGCGATCACCCGGCTGCCGATGGCCGCCTGGATGGCGACTTCATAGAGCTGCCGCGGGATGACCCCGCGGAGCTTCTCGGTCAGGCTCTTGCCCTTCTCGTAGGCCTTGTCCCGGTGCACGACGACGGACAGGGCGTCCACGGGATCGCCGTTGAGCAAGATGTCGAGCTTGACCATGTCCGACTCGCGGAACTCGAGGAAGTCGTAGTCGAAGGAGGCGTAGCCCTTGGAGATCGACTTGAGCTTGTCGTAGAAGTCCACCACGATCTCGGAGAGCGGGAAGTCGAACTGGATGTGGCACCGCTTGCCGAGGTACTCGAGCGACTTGTGCTCGCCGCGCTTGTCCTGGGCGAGCTTGTAGATCTCGCTCATGAACTCGGTGGGCACGAACACCGAGCCCCGGACGTACGGCTCCTCGATGCGCTCGATCTTGTCCACGGGGGGCAGCTTCGAGGGGTTCTCGACCTCGATGGTCTCGCCCTCGGTGGTGACCACGCGGAAGCGGACGCTGGGGGCGGTGACGATGAGGGAGAGATTGAACTCGCGCTCGAGCCGCTCCTGGACGATCTCGAGGTGGAGCATGCCCAGGAAGCCGCAGCGAAACCCGTAGCCGAGGGCGAGCGAGGTCTCGGGCTCGAAGTTGAACGCGCTGTCGTTGAGCTTGAGCTTCTCGAGGGCGTCCCGGAGTCCCTCGTAGTCCGTATCCTCGATCGGGTAGAGACCGGCGAACACCATGGGCTTGGCGTCGCGATAGCCGGGGCAGGCCTGGGCCGTCGGCCGCAGGACGTCCGTGATGGTCTCCCCCATCTTCGCATCGGCCACGCGCTTGATCGAGGCGGTCAAGTACCCGACCTGGCCGGCGGACAGCTCCTCCACCGGCCGCATGTCGGGGGCGAACACCCCGACCTGCTGGACTTCGTAGATCTTGCCGTTCGACATGAGGAGGATGCGCATGCCGGCCCGCACGCGGCCGTCGATGAGCCGGATATAGACGACCACGCCCTGATAGGAATCGTAGAAGGAGTCGAAGACGAGCGCCTTGAGGGGAGCGGCGGGGTCACCGGTGGGTGGCGGGATACGCGTGACGATGGCCTCGAGGACCTCGGGCACGCCGGTCCCATGCTTGGCGGAGATGGTCAGCGCCTCGTCACCGTCGAGCCCCAGCGCCTCGGTGATCTGGGCGCGCGTGCCCTCGACGTCGGCCGCGGGCAGGTCGATCTTGTTGATGACGGGGACGATCTCGAGCCCGCTGTCGTAGGCCAGGTAGAAGTTGGCGAGGGTTTGCGCCTCCACGCCCTGGCCCGCGTCCACCACCAGGAGCGCACCCTCGCAGGCGGCGAGCGAGCGAGAGACCTCGTAGGAGAAGTCCACGTGGCCGGGCGTGTCGATCAGGTTGAGGGTGTACTCCTGTCCGTCGCGGGCCGTGTAGAGCAGGCGCACGGCGTGCGCCTTGATGGTGATGCCCCGTTCCTTCTCCAGGTCCATCGAGTCGAGAACCTGGCCCACGGCCTTCTTGGCGTCCATGGTCCCCGTGAGCGACAGCAGCCGGTCGGCCAGCGTGGACTTGCCGTGGTCGATGTGGGCGACGATGGAGAAGTTGCGGATACGCGCGGTGGGCATCGTTCTCAGGATAACACGCGCGGAAACGCCGCGGGTCAGCGGGCCACGTGCGCGCCCGAGGGCACGACGGCGCCATCTTCGAGCACGACGCCGGGGCCGACCTGGGCGTGCGGGCCGATGCGGGCTCCCGCTCCCACGATGCAGTCGCGCAGCACCGCGCCGGCGCCCACGGAGACGCGCTCCCAGAGAACGGCGCCCGCCACCGTAGCGGCGGGTCCGATCTGGCAGCCGGGGCCGAGGACGGTGGCGGGGCCGACGCGGCAGTCCTGCTCGAGCCGGCTGCCCGCGCCGATGACCACGGGCGCGGAGGCGGCCACGCGCGCGCCCAGGGCCACGTCCTCGGCGATCCACCGTCGGGAGGCGCCGCCGCCGTCGGGCATGACATCGGTGGCCACGCGGCCGTCCAGGAGATCGAGCTGGGCCTGACGGTACTTTTCCGGATTCCCGATATCCAGCCAGTAGGCGCCCGCCACCCAGCCGAAGAAGGGCACGCCGTCGGCCACGAGGGCGGGGAAGAACTCGCGCTCGATCGAGACGACGCGGGCGGGAGGGATGCGCTCGAGGAGCGAGGCGTCCAGCACGTAGATGCCGGCATTGATGGTGTTCGTGGTCTGGTCGGCCGCCGACGGCTTCTCGATGAAGCGCCGGACCCGGCCGTCTGCGGTGAGGTCGACGAGGCCGTAGGGCCCGGGATCCTCGACGGGCGTCAGGTAGATGCTCGCGCGGGCGCCGCGCTCGGCGTGGAAGCGCAGCATGGCCGTGATATCGGCGTCGGTGAGGATGTCGCCGTTGAGCACGACCACGCGCCCGCTCACGAGGTCCGACGCATTGCGCACGCCTCCCGCCGTCCCCAGCGGCTCGGCTTCGACCGCATAGTCGAGCTGGATCCCCCAGCGGCTCCCGTCGCCCATCGCCTTCCGCACCTTCTCGACCATGAACGAGCAGGAGAGCACGGCCCGGTTCACGCCGTGGCGCTTGAGCAAGGCCAGCTGATAGACCAGGAACGGAATGTTCAGCAGCGGGACGATGGGCTTCGGGCGGGAGTTCGTCAGCGGCCGGAGCCGCGTACCCTGGCCCCCGGCCAGGATGACGGCCGTTAGGGCGCCGGAGTCCAGGGCTCCGCCTCACTGAGCAGCATGACAGGGATGCCGTCGCGGATGGGGAAGGCCTTGCGGCAGCGTGCGCAGATGATGCGCGTCTCTTCGAAGAGCAGGTCGCCCTTGCAGGCCGGGCAGGCCAGGATGGCTCGCAGTTCCTCGTCGATCATCGGGAAAGCTCCTTCCTGAAAAAGTCATAGGTTCTCGTGAGGCCCTCATCGAGGGTCACGGTCGGGCGCCAACCGAAGATCCGCTCGGCCAGCTTGGGATCGAGGCAGCTCCGCCGCTGCTCGCCGGGACGGGCCGGGCCGTACTGGGCGGCCACGCTCGAGCCCGCCGCCGACTTGATGCCGGCGTAGATGTCGTTCACGGAGGTCTCTATGCCCGTCGCGATATTGATGCCCCCCGTGGCGTCGGAACGCTCGAGGGCGAGCAGATTGGCCCGGGCCACGTCGCCGACGTAGACGAAATCGCGCGTCTGCCCACCGTCCCCGTTGATGACCGGGGCCTGGTCGGTGAGAAGCCGGTGGCAGAAGATGGCCACCACCCCCGCCTCGCCCTGGTGGTTCTGGCGCGGCCCGTAGACATTGGCGTAGCGGAGCGAGATCCCGCTCATGCCGAAGATCTGCGTCCATGCGCCGACATAGAGCTCCATGGCGACCTTGGTGATGCCGTAGGGCGACATGGGGAGGCTGGGGTGCGTCTCCGGGGTGGGAAGGACGTCGGTGTCGCCATAGCCCGCCCCTCCGCTCGAGGAATAGATCATACGGTGGACTCCGAAGCGCCGGCAGCAGTCGAGCAGGTTGAGCCCGCCGCCCACGTTGACCGAGGCGTCGAAGACCGGATCGGTGACCGAGCGGCTGACCGCCGCCTGCGCGGCGAGGTGGGCCACGACCTCGGGTCGCTCGGCCGCGAAGACCTCGGCCAGGCGCCCGCTGCGGAGGTCCACGGCATGGAGCTTGGCCCGGGGGTTGACCCACGCGCGGTTGCCCGTGGAAAGGTTGTCCACGACGGCGACCTCGTGACCGGCGGCCAGGAAGGTGTCCACGACGTGGGAGCCGATGAAGCCGGCTCCGCCCGTGACGAGGATCTTCATGCCTCGCGCTCCCTCGTACGGTACCACTCCACCGTACGCGCGAGCCCTTCCTCGAGGTCCACGGTGGGCTCCCAGCCGAGGAGGCGGCGCGCCTTGCCGATATCGGGCTGGCGCACCTTGGGATCGTCGGTGGGCAGCGCCCGGAAGACGATCTCGCTCCGGGAACCGGTGGCGCGTAGCACGTGCTTGGCCAGCTCGAGCAGCGTCATCTCCCGAGGGTTGCCGAGGTTGACGGGGTCGTTGACGGGCGCCTGCATGAGCCGCCAGATCCCCTCGACGAGGTCCGAGACATAGGTGAAGGAGCGGGTCTGCGAGCCGTCGCCGTAGACGGTGAGGGGCTCGCCGGCCAGCGCCTGTCTGATGAAAGTGGGTATCGCTCGGCCGTCAGTGAGGCGCATGCGACTGCCGTAGGTGTTGAAGATCCTCACGATCCGGGAGTCGACCCCGTGGACGCGGTGGTAGGCCATGGTCATGGCCTCCGCGAAGCGCTTGGCCTCGTCGTAGACGCCCCGTGGTCCCACGGGATTGACGTTGCCCCAGTAGTCCTCCCGCTGCGGGTGCACGAGGGGATCGCCGTAGACCTCCGAGGTCGAGGCCAGGAGCAGCTTGGCCCCGCGCGCCTTGGCGAGGCCCAGGGCCTTGTGGGTGCCGAGAGAGCCCACCTTCAGCGTCTGGATGGGCAGCTCGAGGTAGTCGATGGGCGAGGCGGGGCTGGCGAAGTGCAGCACGTAGTCGAGATCGCCCTTGACGGAGAGAAAGTTCGTGACGTCGTACTCGACGAACACGAAGCGCGGATCCTGGATGTGGCGGATGTTGCCGAGGGAGCCCGTGAGGAGGTTGTCCATGCAGACCACCTCGCAGCCTTTTCCCAGCAGGAAGTCACAGAGGTGGGAGCCGATGAAGCCTGCGCCGCCGGTGACGAGGACGCGCACGAGGGCGCCCTCAGGCCGGCAGGACGGGCTTGCGTCCGACGGAGTGGTACTCGAAGCCGAGCCGGCGCATGCGCTCCGGCTCGTAGAGGTTGCGCGCGTCGAAGATGACGGG
>DASYTI010000087.1 GCA_036002485.1 Candidatus Methylomirabilota bacterium
GCGTCTTCACTTCTAGCTTGAGCATCGTGTCACCCCCACCCTTCCCTTTGGTCGAAGACGGCGCGGAAGGGTCCACTCCATTGTCGCACCTGTGGCCGTCAAGAAGACCCATAGCAATCGGCCAATCAAGCCCATCCGCGCCGTCCACACGATGCGAGTCGCGTGCATCACCGGGTCCCGGCATCGGCCTCATTCCAGCCCGAAGATGCGAGCGGCGTTCTTGTAGAGCCCCTTCTCCTTGATAAGAGTCCTTGAGGCGCAGGCTCAGGTATTTCTGGATCAGCGTCTCGTGGGGCTGGAGACCCAGGCCCGACGACATGCCCACGAGCACTTGTCCTAAATGAGCGTGTTGCCCTACTTGCGCCGACCCGGTCGCGGGTGGTAGCGAGGACGTAGCCTCGTCGCGAGGGATCCCTCGACGGCATCACGCAAGAGATGAAAGCGTCTCGATAGAGGTACAAGGCTCACCTCACCCGAGTGTCCCTCTCATTCGCGATTGGGGCGGGAAGCTTACGAGTCAGCTCGCCGAATCTCGGTCGGGCATGACCGCAGAGCACCCGCCGAATAGCATGAGCCGTGGTTGACCGTCGATTCTGCGGCTCAGGGCACCTCGCCTATGCATCGCAGATCGTTTTCGATCTGCGATAACATGGAGTGCAATCTCCCGCCGTCATGCGAGCATCGTGGGCCTAAGCTTGAAGGAATGCTGTATCGATCTTGCACTCTTGCTTCACCACCTTCCGACTTCATCGAAGACTTCTGGACGGCGTCGCGCGCGTCTACGGCGTTGCCGGCGACAGCCTCGAGCCGCTCGTGGACGCAATCCGACGGATTGAGAGGATCAATCGTCCGTTTACAGTGACTTCCCTTTTGCCACTTGCCCTTTCAGTAGGAAGGTCTTGGGAAATTCACCTTCGCCACAGATCTTGAACGATCCGAAGTCTTTGTACCAAGCGCCATCGGGCGTCTCCCTCCGGCTCAGATTCGCGCCATAGCTTCAGCCTATAAGGTCTTCAGCCGGAATGTGGTGATCCGCAACCCGATCGAAGAGGTGCTGACGGAGACTCGGCGGAAGATTGGTCCACCGAATCTTCGCATCAATCACCGAAGGTCATCCGCGCAAGTTCTTCCTTTAGTCGCTGCCGCTCGGCAGAGTTCGAAGATTCAGTCAGTCGATTCACGAGCAAGAAGAAACGTTCCTTCTCGGCTTCTTTGGATTGAAGCCCGGCCTCAATCAAATCTACGAGCACGCGATTGGCGCTGGTCTTCCTCGTCTTGGCCAGAGCCCGCACACGCCTGGCGATACCACTCGGAATTGACACGCTTTGACGGACCGATCTTTCTGTGTCAGCCATGTCGGCTATCCTACACCATTGTGCACCACCCTGCACCATCCCGGCGTGCGTGCCCCTTGGACAGGAATCGGCGACGCGTGAGGATGACAGCAAGCATTCCATCTTGAGATTGGGCAGTTGGCGCCCTGCACCCTGATCTCGCGCTCGCCGCCTCGCTGGTCAGCGACCCGTGGGTCTGTAACCCAAAGCGCCTGTAACCCAAGGCGCCACCCTAAACCATCGTCAGCTTCGCACTTTTCACGAGCCGATGAATACGCTATGAAAAGGACAGCGCGCAAAGAGTGCGGATCTCAGGTCGCAAACAGTCTCGTTGGGCCAGATTTCGAGCTCGGGAATCAGTCGGCAGGCTGTCGTCTCCGGAGGTGACAGTCGAAAAGCTTCATAGTTGCTTGCAGACGCCAAAGGGGCCGATCGAGTCGGCCCCTTTGGTTTTCACTACTTAGTGGTTGCGGGGGTCGGATTTGAACCGACGACCTTTGGGTTATGAGCCCAACGAGCTACCGGGCTGCTCCACCCCGCGGTGACGAATTACACTGTAATGGAGGCATCCTGGCGTGTCAACCACCGGCCCCTCACCCTGCCCTCTCCCCAGAGGGGAGAGGGATATTTTGAGGGCTGTCCCGGAGGGGAAGGGAGATTGTTCACTCTCTCCTGGAACTCTGCTCGCGCTGCCAAGGCCGGCCCCTCACCCTGCCCTCTCCCCAGAGGGGAGAGAGATGCATTGGGTGGTCTCTCCTGAAGGGAGAGGGATACAAAATTAGCCGCCGGGGGTGGGGAGGGCGCGCCGAGCGCTGCGGCTCACGCGGTCGGTCTTGCCCGCTTCGTAGCGGCCAGTCCTGGCCAGGCTCCAGAGCACGCGCCAGGCCCCGCGGGTGGCCAGCAGCCAATAGGTCTGGCAGCGGAAGGTGCCGAGGAACTTCTCCTTGAGGCTCTTGCGCCGCAGATCCGTGGCGCGCGGGAGATAGGGGCGGAAGGCCTCGACGAGGTTCTGGGTCATGATGCCGCCCACCCAGACCGTCAAGAGCAGCGAGGCCGTCGGCGCGCCCGTCGCCAGGTAGAAGAGCCACGGGTGGCGGCCACGGTACATGTAGGCGAGCCACCAGCCCAGATAGCCCGTCACGGGATAGACCACGGCGGCGATGGGCCACTCGATCACCTTGTTGCCGATGTGGCGCACGAGCTGGGCGAAGTTGTAGGCGGAGGGGCGCCCGCGCCACGTGCGGCGCAGGAACGGGATATCGTCGAGCACGCCCAGGTACCAGCGCGCGTTCTGGCGCACCATGTTCTCGGGCGTCTCCGGCAGATCGGTCAGCTCCACCATGGGCACGGCCTGGATCAGGATGCCGCGCGCCCCCAGCGCGTAGCCCAGCGTGGAGTCTTCCGTAGCCCCCGCGGCGGGGAAGCCGCCGAGGGACTGCATGACGTCCAGGCGCACGAACTGGTTGTGGCCGAGGCAGATCTGCGAGCGGCGGAAGCAGAGCTCGAAGGGCGGGCGCACGAGGCGGCCCAGGCGGGGGAAGCGCGCGCAGAGACCGTCGATCATCCGCACACGCTTGACCTCGTTGATGAGGCGCGCGATGGACACGCGGATGAAGATGGAGGACTGCTGGATGGCGCAGATCTTCCCGCGGATGTCGAGCCGGTCGTAGTTGCCGAGGGACAGCGTGATGCCCTGATAGGCGAGGCTACCCTCCCCGCCGAGCTCGCGCGCGGCGATCCAGCGGTACGTGTCCGGATCGGGGATGGAGTCGGCATCGCTGACTCCGACGAAGACCCGCGCGGGATCGTAGGCCTCGCCCAGGATCTCGTGCAGAGCCTCGCGGCGCAGCGCCCAGTTGAGCTGATGGGCCTTGCGGCCGGGCCCGGGCATGGCCAGGTGCCAGAGGCGCTTCTGCTGATAGGGCGGCAGCGTCTCGCGGAACCGGCGCACGAGCTCGCCCGTGCTCACGCCCATGGCCGGGTGCGGGGCGCGCTCCTCCTCCTCCTTGGTCACGACCACCACGTGCAGGTTCGCGTGCGGATAGCGCGAGGCGCAGAGCGAGCGCAACGTGCCCGCGATGTCGGGCTCCTGATAGGCGGGCACGAGGTGCAGGAAGACGGGCGCCCGCGCGTCGCGTTCGAGAGCGTCCTCGCTCGGCAGCCCGGCCAGCCGCGCGTAGGCCTCGCGCACGAAGCGGACGGTGATCAGCATGCCGCGCCAGTCGAGGGCCAGCTTGAACGAGGCGCGGATATTGAGAAAGAGGGTGATGACAAAGAGGATCGGCAGCAGGTAATCCACGGCCGTCATCGGCTTCCCTGCCCCGCGGCGCCCGCCGGGCCCGGGGTCGGCGGCAGCTTGTAGACACGATCGCCGGGCTTGACGAGGCCGAGCCGCTCGCGCGCCATCTGCTCGATGAATTCCGGATCGCTGCGGAGGCGATCGACCTCGGCGGTGAGACGGCTGGTCTCCACGCGCAGCACGGCCACCTCGCGCTCCAGGCTGTCGACCTCCTGCATGAGGCGCCAGACGCGATTCAGGCTCTGGCCGCCAAAGCCCGCGAGGGACAGCGCCACGACGGCAAGGACGGCGGTGCGCAGCAGGCGCAGCGAGCGGAGGCTCAACGCTCGAGATTCCCGAAGGCGGCCCGTCCGGGCCAGACGGCGGCCGGGCCCAGCTCCTCCTCGATGCGCAGGAGCTGATTGTATTTCGCGGTGCGCTCGCCTCGCGCGAGCGAGCCCGTCTTGATCTGCCCGGCATTGACGGCCACGGCGAGGTCGGCGATGAAGGAATCCTCCGTCTCGCCGGAGCGATGGGAGATGACGGTGCCCCAGCCCGCGCGCTTGGCCAGCTCGATGGCTTCCAGCGTCTCCGTCAGCGTGCCGATCTGGTTGACCTTGACGAGGACGGCGTTGGCCATGCCGCGGCGAATGCCTTCTTGCAAGATCGCCGGGTTGGTGACGAAGAGATCATCGCCCACGAGCTGCACCCGCGCGCCCAGTCGCTTGGTCAGCGCCTGCCAGCCCTCGCGGTCGTCTTCCCCGAGTCCGTCCTCGATGGAGCAGATCGGATAGCGGCCGAGGAGCGACTCGTACCAGGCGATCATCTCCTCGCTCGAGCGCTCCACACGATCGGCCTTGAAATGGTAGCGCCCGTGCTCGCCGAACTCGCTGGCCGCCGGGTCCATGGCGAGGAAGATATCCTCCCCCGGCCGATAGCCCGCGCGCTCGATGGCGTGCAGCACGAAGTCGAGGGCCGCCTCGTTGCCCGGCAGGACGGGCGCGAAGCCGCCCTCGTCGCCCACGCCCGTCGAGAGCCCCTTGTCCTTCAGGAGCTTCTTGAGCATGTGAAAGGTCTCGGCGCCCATGCGGAGCGCCTCGGCGAAGGAGCCGGCGCCCGCGGGCACGATCATGAATTCTTGAACGTCGAGGCCATTGTCCGCGTGCGCGCCACCGTTCAGCACGTTCATGAGCGGCACGGGGAGGATGCGCGCGCCGGGGCCACCCAGGTATTGATAGAGGGGCAGGCCGCATTCATCCGAGGCGGCGCGCGCCACCGCCAGCGAGACGCCGAGGAGTGCATTGGCGCCCAGGCCTGACTTGTTGGGCGTGCCGTCGAGCTCGAGCAGGGCCTGGTCGACCGCGCTCTGCTCCGTCGCCTCCAGGCCCTCGATCTCCGGCGCGATGGTCTCGACCACGTTGTGCACGGCCTGGCGCACGCCCTTGCCGCCATAGCGCGCGGCATCGTCGTCGCGCAGCTCCACGGCCTCGCGCTTGCCCGTGGAGGCGCCCGAGGGCACCATCCCGCGCCCGAAGGCGCCCGAGTCGAGCCAGACGTCGACCTCGATGGTCGGGTTGCCGCGCGAGTCGAGGATCTCGCGGGCATGCACCGTGCGGATCTCGGACACGCTCAGGCCTTCCGCTTCATGAACACATGTTTGGCATCGTTTGCCCCCTCACCCTGCCCTCTCCCCCGATGGGGGAGAGGGATGACAAGAACTCCCTGATCCCCCTCCGGGGGCGAGGGATTCGGAATTACTCCCTCTCCCTCTGGAGGGAGAGGGTCGGGGTGAGGGTGGACAGTTCCGTCGCGCATCATGCGCATCAGGCCTTCCGCTCGACGATGAAGGTGCCGAGGGCGCGCAGGGGCTCGGCGCGAGGGCCGAATGACTGGAGCGCCGCGTGCGCCTCGCTCACGAGGGCTTTGGCATGGATCCTCGACACCTCGAGGCCGTGCACGGCGGGATAAGTCGCCTTTTGCTGCGCCTGATCCTTGCCCGCCGTCTTGCCCAGCTCCTCGCTCGTTGCCGTCACATCCAGGATATCGTCCGTGATCTGAAAGGCGAGGCCGAGGTTGCCGCCGGCCTGCCCCAGGGCCACGAGCTGGGACAGCGTCGCACCCGCCAGCATGGCGCCCGCGCGGATCGAGGCACGGATGAGGGCCGCCGTCTTGTGGGTGTGAATATAGTCAACGGTCTCGGCGCCCACGCGCTTGCCCTCGGACTCGATGTCGGCCACCTGCCCGCCCACCATGCCCCCGCTGCCCGCGGCATCGCCGACCTCGATCAGGACATTGCGGAGCGCGTGGGCATCGGAGCCGGCGGCGAAGTTGTCGGCGAGCAGCCGGAAGGCCAGGGTGAGTAGCGCGTCGCCGGCCAGGATGGCGATGGCCTCGCCGAAGACCTTGTGGTTGGTGGGCACGCCGCGGCGGAAGTCGTCGTTGTCCATGGCGGGCAGATCGTCGTGGATGAGGGAATACGTGTGAATCATCTCCACCGCGCAGGCCGTCTCCATGACCGTGTCCATCCGGCCGCCCACCGCCTCCGCACCGGCGATGACGAAGACCGGACGGAGGCGCTTGCCCCCCGCGAAGACGCTGTAGCGCATGGCCTTGTGGAGCGTTTCGGGCGGATCGGATTCCGACGGCAGGTAGCGGGCGAGGGCGGCGTCCACGGCGCGGGCTCGCTCGGCCATGTAGCTCTGCACGTCCAGGCTCATCCCTGCTCCTCTTTGTCCCACTCGAAGGGCTCGGTCTTGAGCAGGCCGGCCTCGTCCTTGGTCAGGAGCTCGATGCGCTTCTCGGCCTCCTCGAGATACTTGGAGCAGCGGCGGGCCAGGGCCACGCCTTCCTCGAAGACCTTGAGGGAGTCTTCGAGGAGCAGCTCGCCCGTCTCCAGGCGGTCCACGATCTCCTCGAGGCGCTGGAGCGCGTCCTCAAACTTGATGTCGCTCATCCCGTTCCCGGACCTCCGTGACGCGCGCGCCGAGCGCGCCCTGGTGCAGCAGAATCTCGAGCAGGTCACCGGATCGCGCCTGCGCGGCCGAGCGAACGAGAGCGCCCGAGGGCAGGCGCGTCACGCTATAGCCTCGCGAGAGGACGGCGAGGGGCGAGAGGCTCTCGAGGCGGCCCACCGACGTGGCGAAGCGGGCGCGCGAGGCTTTGACGCCGTGAGCCGCCGCGGAGACCAGGCGCCCGCGGAGCTGGCCGAGCAGCGCCGTGTCGGCGGCGATTCTCGCCGCGGGGTTCTTCGCGCTCAGGGCCTGGGTGAGGAGGGCCAGACGATGCCGCACCTGTCGCTGGCCCGCGCGCAGCCCGAGCCGGAGCCTCCCCTGCAGGTCATCCAGACGGCGGTAGAGATCGCGCAGGGCGCGGGCGGGATCGGTCAAGACCCGCCGCCGCGCCAGGAACTCGAGGCGCTCGCGCTGGGCTGCCACGTCCGCGACCACGGCCTGCTTGAGCCGAGCGTACAGATCCACGAGGCGCTCGATCACCGCGAGCTTCTCGCGCACCACCAGCTCGGCGGCGCCGGACGGTGTCGGCGCGCGCAGATCGGCCACG
This sequence comes from Candidatus Methylomirabilota bacterium, assembly GCA_036002485.1. Classification (NCBI taxonomy): domain Bacteria; phylum Methylomirabilota (SeqCode); species Candidatus Methylomirabilota bacterium. The sequence continues at coordinate 7,171 of DASYTI010000087.1, forward strand.
AAGTCGGCAATGGTGAAGTCCGTCTCGTGACCCACGGCCGAGATCACGGGCACCCGGCAGGCCACGATGGCCCGGGCCACCGCCTCGTCGTTGAAGGCCCAGAGATCCTCGATGGAGCCGCCGCCGCGTCCCACCACGATGACGTCCAGCTCCGCCATCTCCTGGAGATTGACGAGTGCCTGCACGATCTCGACGGGGGCGCCATCGCCCTGCACGCGGACGGGGGCGATCAGGATGTGGAGGTCGCCGAAGCGGCGGCCGATGATGTTCAGCATGTCGCGGATGGCCGCCCCCGTGGGCGAGGTGACGATGCCGATCACGCGCGGGTAGACGGGGAGCTTGCGCTTGCGACCTTCGTCGAAGAGGCCTTCGGCCTCGAGCTTGCGCTTGAGCTGCTCGAAGGCGAGCTGGAGCGCGCCCAGACCCTGGGGCTCCATGAGCTCGACTACCAGCTGGTATTGCCCACGGGCGGCGTACACATCGAGGCCGCCGAAGGCCAGCACGTGCATGCCGTCCTCCGGCTCGAAGCGCACGCGCCGGCCGCGCCCCCTGAACAGCACCGCGGAGAGCTGCGCGCCTTCGTCCTTCAGCGTGAAGTACGCATGCCCCGACGACGGCACCCGCAGATTCGAGATCTCCCCCTCCACCCACACCGCGGGAAACGCTCCCTCCAGCGTCCCCTTGATCCCCGCCGTCAGCTCCGAAACCGTGTAGACCCTCCGCTCGGCCTCGCTCATCGCCCCCTCACCCTACCCTCTCCCCCGATGGGGGAGAGGGATTCATTGGAGGAGACCCCTCACTGGAGGTAGGTGGCACTTCAAGATCCCTCTCCCCTCTGGGGAGAGGGCAGGGTGAGGGGCGGTGATTCGCATGCAGAGCGAGAGCTATTCGCTGAAGAACGCCATCAATGTTCGTGAGGATCTCGTTGTCCCAGAATCGCAGCACTCGGTAGCCATGAGCTTCTAGAAACTCGGTCCGGGCTGGATCAGAACTCCGCTGAAGGGTGTGCTGGCCGCCGTCGAGCTCGATGACGAGTTTGGCTTCAGTGCAGCAGAAGTCTGCGACGAACGGACCAATCGGATGCTGTCGTCGGAACTTGAACTCCGTCAGCCTCCTGTCACGCAGGCGCCACCACAGTTTCCTCTCTGCATCCGTTTGTGATTGACGAAGGTCTCGCGCGTACTTCCTGGGGCGCTCGCAGACTTGCCCCCTCACCCTGCCCTCTCCCCCGATGGGGGAGAGGGATTCAAGAATAGCCAGAACATCAGATTTGTTTTGTATCCCTCTCCCCTTAGGGGAGAGGGCAGGGTGAGGGGCCGTCAAGTAGCTCATGCGGCACCGAGCTGGCGGGTGGCCACGAGGAGCGTGTTCTTCATGAGCATGGCGATGGTCATGGGGCCCACGCCGCCGGGCACGGGGGTGATGGCGCGAGCACGCTGGGAGGCGGATTCGAAATCCACGTCGCCGGCAAGCTTGCCCGTCTCGAGCCGGTTGACGCCGACGTCGATGATCACGGCGCCTTCCTTGATCATGTCGCCCGTGATCACGCGGGGCTTCCCCGCGGCCACGCAGAGGATGTCCGCGCGCCGGCAGTGCGCCGCGAGATCCCGTGTGCGCGTGTGGCACATGGTCACGGTGGCGTGGCGCGCGAGAAGGAGCTGGGCCAGCGGCTTGCCGACCAGGCGCGAGCGCCCGACCATGACGGCTTCCGCGCCCTCGATGGGGATCCCGTAGTGATCGAGGATCTCGATGCATCCGGCCGGCGTGCACGGGACGGCGGTGGGCTTGCCAGCGAGAAGATTGCCCAGGCTCATCGGGTGGAGGCCGTCGGCATCCTTCTGGGGTGCGATGGCGGCCACGGCCTGGTCCTCGTCCATGCCCTTGGGCAACGGCAGCTGGAGCAGGATGCCGTGGAGCGTGGCATCCGCATTGATCCGCCTGATCGTCTCGAGCAGCTCCGCCTGGGTGCAGCCCTGGGGGAAGAGGAAATCGCGCGAGGCGATGCCCACCTCGTCGGCCGCGCGCTTCTTGTTGCGGACATAGATCTGGGAGGCGGGATCCTCGCCGACGAGGATGACGGCCAGCGCGGGCTCCACGCCGGTTCTCTGCTTGAGGGCGGCCACGCCGGCCTTGACCTCGGCCAGCACCTTGTCTGCGACCGGCCTACCCTGGAGGATCTGCACCGCGCTCAGTCGGAAAGGGGGACGCGCAACCGCTCGATCGAGAGCCCTCGGCCCGTCTCGGCGTCGACTTTGAGCAAGGCGCCGTGGAGCGCCACCGGGCCCTTGGCGGGCTCGAAGCGGTTCGGCATCTGCGTGATGAAGCGCTCGAGAGCGATGTCCTTGTCCACGCCGATGACGGAGTCGGTGGGACCCGTCATGCCGAGGTCGGTGATGTACGCCGTGCCCTGCGGCAGCACGCGCTCGTCCGCCGTCTGGACATGGCGGTGAGTGCCGACGACGGCGCTCACGCGCCCGTCGAGATGCCAGCCCATGGCCTGCGACTCGCTGGTGGCCTCGGCGTGCATGTCCACGATGATGATGGGGGTGTCCTTGCGAAGCTCGGGCAGAATCTCGTCGGCCTTCCGGAAGGGGCAGTCGATGGGCAGCATGAACACTCGGCCCATGAGGTTGAGCACCGCCACCTTGTGGGGGCCGGCCTTCACGGTGACATAGCCGGTGCCGGGCGTCCCCACGGGAAAGTTGGCCGGGCGCAGAAGGAGGTTCTCCTTGGCGATGTGTTCGACGATCTCCTTCTTGTCCCAGATGTGGTTGCCGGAGGTCATCACGTCCACGCCCTGCTCGAGGAAGGCGCGCGCCATCTGGGGGGTGACCCCGAAGCCCGCGGCCGAGTTCTCGACATTGACGATGGCGAGATCCACCTCGTACTGCTTGCGCAGCCGCGGCAGCAAAATCTGAACGGCCCGGCGCCCGGGCTCACCAAAGACATCGCCGACGCAGAGAATCGTGAGCGGCTTGGGCATTTAATTGGTTCTGGGGGGGAGCGGCGCCGCTCCTCCCCCAGACCCCCCCACCGCATTGATCATCGCTGCCCCGAGAATGACCAAGAGTTGCCGGCTCGTCACTTGGCCACTTCCACCGCGCGCGTCTCGCGGATCACGATCACCTTGATGTGCCCCGGGTACTGCATCTCGGCTTCGATGCGCTTGGAGATGTCCTTGGCGAGCTGATGCGCGTCGAGGTCGGAGATCTGCTCGGACTTGGTCATGATGCGGAGCTCGCGGCCCGCCTGGATCGCGTAGCACATCTCCACGCCCTTGTAGGACATGGCGATCTCCTCGAGCTTGGCCAGCCGCTTGATGTAGCTCTCGAGGACGTCGCGCCGGGCCCCGGGCCGGGCCGCCGAGATGCCGTCGGCCGCCTCGGTCAGCACGGCTTCGATGGTCTCGGGCTCCACGTTCTCGTGGCCGCAGAGGGCGGCGTTGATGATCTGCGGCGATTCCCCGTACTTGGTCAGCACCTGCAGCGAGAGCTCCGGGTGGCTGCCTTCCTGCTCGTGGGTGAGGGCCTTGCCGATGTCGTGGAGCAGCCCCATGCGCTTGGCGAGCTTGACGTCGGCCTTGATCTCGGCCGCCATCATGCCGGCCAGCCACGCCACTTCCTTGGAATGCTGGAGGCAGTTCTGGCCATAGGACGTCCGGTACTTCATGCGGCCCACGAGCTTGACCAGCTCGGGATGCAGGCCATGTACGCCCACCTCGAAGCAGGCCTTGTCGCCCTCCTCCTTGAGGTGCTCCTCCATGTCCTTCTTGACCTTCTCGACGACCTCCTCGATGCGCGCGGGGTGAATGCGCCCGTCGGCGATCAGCTTCTGCAGGGCCAGCCGCGCGATCTCCCGCCGGTAGGGGTCATAGGCCGAGATGAGGACGGCCTCCGGGGTGTCGTCCACGATCAGGTCCACGCCCGTATGCAGCTCGAGGGCGCGGATGTTCCGCCCCTCGCGCCCGATGATGCGCCCCTTCATGTCGTCCGAGGGCAGGTCCACGATGGACACGGCCGTCTCGACGGTGTAGTCGGGGGCCAGGCGCTGGATGGTGGTGGCCAGCACTTCCTTGGCCTTGGCCTGCGCGGTCTCCTTGGCCTCCTCCTCCAGCTTCATGCCCAGGAGCTGGGCCTCCCGGCGAGACTCGACCTCGACCTGGGCCATGAGCTGCCGCTTGGCCTCTTCCGCCGTGAGTCCCGCGATGCCTTCGAGCTTGCGGCGCTGCTCGTCCAGCGCCGAGCTCAGCCGGGCCTCGGAGGCGGCCATCACCTTGTCCCGCTCGGCCAGCCCGCGGTCGCGGGACTGCAGATCGCTTTCCCGCCGGTCGAGCTGATCGAGGCGGCGGGCCAGCTGCTCCTCCTGCTGGAGCACCCGCCGCTCGACCTCCTGGATCTCCTTCTGGCGGGTGCGCGTCTCCTGCTCGAGCTCCCCGCGCATCTTGAGGGCCATCTCCTTGGCCTCGAGGTCGGCGGCCCGCACGCGCGACTCGGCCTCGCGCAGCTTGGCCTCGGCGTCGACCCGCGCCTGCTCCACCACGCGCTGGGCGTCGCCCACGATCCGCTTGGCGCGGGTCTCGGCATCTCCCAGCGAGCGGGTGACGGAAAGCTTGTGGCTCATGTAGCCGACGAAGACAGCCAGGACCGCGACGAGAGGGAGGAGAACCAGGACCAGCTTGACGTCCATCGCTATCTCCAAACCGGGAAAGCCCCGGACCGATCAGACAGTTCGGATGCGCCCAGAGAACAAAAAACCGCTGAAAGTATAGGCGCTTCGGAGTGGCAAAGTCAACGAAGGAGGCGCCCCGCCTCTGCCGTGTGCCGACGGTGTTTCGAACCTGGCAAGCCAGGTGGGCGCCAAAATGGAGGGCTTCAGGCTTCCCCTCCAAGGAGGGGCATGCGCACCACCCTCTTGAGCGGCGTCCTCTTGTGTATCGAGGTTGAAACTTCCCCCCGACATCACAAACAGCGCAGGGCCCCTCCTGTCTACATCCGGCGGGGCCCTCAGTCAAGTTTAGGTCTGACGCGGTGCGATGGCCTCCAGGACGCTGATCATGGCCCCGATGCGCTTGGGCACATCGCCCTCGTAGCCGGCCAGCTCCTCCCGGGCACGAAAGAGCTCGTCGGCGATGTAGAGCGCGGCCAGGGCCAGGGCTTTGACGGGGTCCTGCCCCCGCACCTGGCCCTCAGTGCTCTTCGCACGCTGCTCCACATAGGCGGCCAGGTCACGGACATACTTCGGGTCCGCCTCGCTGCGGATGGTGTACTTCTGTCCGAGAATCTCGACCTCGACCCGATGGGCCTCGCTCATAGCTGGAGCTTCTCCATTTCCTTGAGCATGGCGTTGACCTGCGAGAGCACGTCCTTGCGCTCCTGGCGAAGCCGGCTGAGCTCGGCGCGATCGCTCTCGCCCGCCCCGAGCCGGGCCTGGAGCTGATCGCGCTCGCGTCGCAGCATGGCGATCACCTCGGTGGCCCGGCGTACCGCCTTCTCGAGCTCCTCCAGCCGATCGCTCAGCGTCTGCTCGGGCATTGAGCTCCCCTCATTCAAGCTCCTCTCACCTCGGCCCGGAAACGGCGGCCGATCTCGGCGACGATCCTGGCGTGAACGTCATTGACCTCCCGGTCGGTGAGCGTCCGGTCCGGAGCTTGATAGGTCAGGCTCCAGGCCAGACTCCGCCGGCCGGCGCCGATCTGCTCGCCCTCGTAGACATCGAAGAGCGTGAGCTGCCGGAGCAGCGGCAGCTTCATCCCGCGAATGGCCGCCTCGATCTCGCCGGCCAACACCTCGCTGGGCACCACGAGGGCGAGGTCGCGCTGAACGGCGGGAAAGCGCGGCAACGGCTGATACTGGATCGCCTCCCGGGGCAGGGCCAGGAGCGCCGTCAACGAAAGCTCGGCCAGGAAGACCGGAGCGGGCAGGTCGAAAGCCTCGCGGACGGAGAGGGCGACCTCGCCGAGCCGGCCGACCTCGCGGCCGCCCGCCATCAGCGCCGCGCCCCGACCCTGCTCGAGATAGCGCGGACCCTGACCCGGCTCATACGACGCCACCTCGACCGGCTTGGCCCCGGCCGCGTGGAGGACGAGCTCCGCGGCGCCCTTGATGTCGTAGACGTCCGCGCGCTCCCGCGACGCATGCCATAGGCGCGGAGCGCGCTGCCCCGTCATGACCACCCCGAGCCAGAGCTCTTCGTGCGCGGGCCGATCGCCATCTTCCTCGCGGTGGGGCGCGAAGATATGGCCGATCTCGAAGGCGCGCACGTCGGGGATCTGGTGGCTGGCATTGAGGGCGACGACCTCGAGCAGCCCGGGGGCCAAGGAAGGCCGCAGCACGGACCGCTCGATGGAGATCGGGTTCTGCAGCGTGATCAGGACCTCCGGAGCGTCCCAGCCCATGGCCTTGAGCCGGCCCGGATCCACGAAGGCGTAGGTGATGGCCTGCGACAGCCCCGCGTCGGTGAGCGCCCGGGTGACGGCGCGGGTGATTCGAAGCTCGGGCGGGTGGGAGACGGGCCGGAGCTGACCGCCCCGGGGCAGCGTGGAGGGGATCTTGTCATAGCCCCAGACGCGGATGACTTCCTCGACCAGGTCATCTTCCTGATCGATATCGCGACGGAAGCTCGGCACCACCACCTCGAGGGCCAGGCCCGAATCGTCCACCGCGAAGCCCAGGGCCTGGAGGATGCGGACGATCTCCTCCTGGGGCGGGCAGGTGCCGATGAGCCGCTCGATGCGCGCGCGGCGAAGACTGATGCGCGGGCGGGGCCGGGGGCTCGGATAGACATCCACCACACCCTTGGCCACGGTGCCGCCGCCGAGATCGGCCATGAGCTGGGTGGCGCGGTCGAGGGCCTCGCGGAGGCCCTCGATGTCCGCGCCGCGCTCGAAGCGATAGGCGGCATCGGTGTGAAGTCCCAGGGCGCGCGAGGTCCGGCGGACGGAGCCGGGATTGAAGTAGGCGGCCTCGAGCAGCACCGTGGTCGTGCTCGGCGTCACTTCCGTGGCGCCCCCGCCCATGACGCCGCCCACCGCTACGGGCCGCTCGGGGTCGCAGATCATGAGCATGTCGGCAGAGAGCGCTCGCTCCTGGCCGTCGAGCGTGCGCAGCCGCTCTCCGGGGCGCGCGCGCCGCACCACGATCTTGTGCTGGGCGATGGTGTCGTAGTCGAAGGCGTGGAGGGGCTGCCCCATCTCCCAGAGGACATAGTTGGTCACGTCCACGAGGTTGTTGATGGGACGCAAGCCCACCGCCCGGAGGCGCTGGGCCAGCCAGGGCGGCGAGGCCTTGACGGTGAGCCCGGTGACGACGCGCGCGGCATAGCGCGGGCAGAGGTCGGGGTCGAGGATCTCCACGGCGGCCCGCGAGGCCGCCTCGGTCTCCCCTTCCCGCACCGCGACCTGGTGAAAGCGGAACGGCGCGCCCGTCAAGGCCGCCACTTCTCGCGCGATGCCCACGATCGACAGCGCGTCGGGGCGGTTCGGGGTGATCTCGATCTCGAGGATGGTGTCGTCGAGGCCGAGATACTGGATGAGGGCGGCCCCGAGCGGGGCATCAGGGGCCAGCTCGAGAATGCCGTCTTCGTCGTCGCCGATGCCGAGCTCTCGCTCGGAGCAGAGCAGACCCTCGGAGACCGTGCCCCGGATCTTGGCCGCCTTGACGGCACGGCCGCCCGGAAGCGTCGCCCCGGGCGGCGCGAACGCCGTGCGAAGGCCGGGCGCGGCATTCGGCGCGCCGCAGATCACCGAGAACGTCTTGCCCGGCACCGCGACCCGGCAGAGGCGGATGTGGTGGCCGGCCGCGGTGACGCCGAGGTCGCGCTCGATCGCCTCGATCTCGCCCACCACCACGCCGGAGAGCCCCTCCACGAGCGGGGACACGGAGGCGACGTCGATGCCGGCATTGACCAGCCGGTCGGCGATCTGGGCGGGGGTCAGATCCGTCTCCACGAACTCGAGCAGCCAGCGATAGGAGATCTTCACGGGATCCCCCTCACCCTACTCAGCCCTCGCCTCGTCGCCCGAGGCGGGCGTCTCGGCTCGAACGGCGGCCCTCTCCCCCAATGGGGGAGAGGGATGAAAAATGATGAGCTCGCCCTCTGAAAGAGAGGGGGGCACGCATGTCTTGTATCCCTCGCCCCCGTCGCGGGGGAGAGGGCAGGGTGAGGGGGCTGTCCCTCCACGCAGCGACACTGCCCTCACTCTCTCTGGGAGAGAGGAATGCAGAGGCAGCCAGCGATAGGAGATCTTCATGACGCGAACTGGCCCAGGAAGCGCAGGTCGTTCTCGAAGAAGAGCCGGATGTCGTCGATGCGGTACTTCAGCATGGCCACGCGCTCCACGCCCATCCCGAAGGCCCAGCCCGTCACCTGCTCGGGGTCATAGCCGACATTGCGCAGCACGTTCGGGTGGACCATGCCCGAGCCCAGGATCTCGAGCCAGCCCGACTGCTTGCAGAGGCGGCAGCCGGAGCCGCCGCAGCCGAAGCAGCGCACGTCGGCCTCGGCCGAGGGCTCGGTGAACGGGAAGAACGACGGCCGGAAGCGGATGCTCGCGCCGGGACCGAACATCTCGCGCGCGAAGTGCTCGAGGGTGCCCTTGAGGTCGCCCATGGAGATATTCGTGTCCACGGCCAAGCCTTCCACCTGATGAAACATGGGTGAGTGCGTGGTGTCGGCGTCCCGACGGTACGTCTTGCCCGGGAAGATATACCGCACGGGCGGCGGCTGCGCCTTCATGGTCCGGATCTGCACCGGCGAGGTATGGGTGCGGAGCAAGGTATCCGCGGAGAGGTGGAAGGTGTCCTGCATGTCGCGGGCAGGATGATCGTCAGGGAAGTTGAGGGCGGCGAAGTTGTAGTAGTCGGTCTCGACCTCCGGGCCCTCGGCGACGGAGAAGCCAAGCCCCGCGAAGATCTCGATGATCTCGTCCTCGACGCGGATGAGCGGGTGCATGGCGCCGGGGAGAATCGCCCGCCCCGGCAAGGTCAGATCGAGCCGTGGCGACTGCAGGGCCTGGCGGTGCTCTTCGGCCTTGAGGGCGACGAGGCGTGCCGCGAGCTCGGCCTCGAGCCGCTCCTTGGCGCGGTTGACCTCCTGGCCGAAGCGCGGGCGGTCGGCGGCCGGCACCTTGCCGAGCCCGCGCAGGAGCGCCGTCAGCTCGCCCGAGCGACCGAGCACGCGCACGCGCACCTGCTCGAGGGCGGACGTGGATCGGGCCCCGGCGATGTCCGCCAGGGCCCGATCGAGAATTTCCTGGACCCGCGGGTCCCCTGCCAAGGCTCTCAGCCCCGCTGCGCGGCGACTTTCTCGGCCAGCTTCGCGAAGGCCGGCGGATCGGAGACGGCGAGCTCGGCCAGGATCTTCCGGTCGAGCATGATGCCGGCATTCTTGAGTCCGGCCATGAACACCGAGTACGACAGGCCCACCTGCCGGCAGGCGGCGTTGATGCGGATGATCCAGAGCGCGCGCGCCCGGCGCTTCTTCTGCTTGCGTCCCCGGTAGGCGAAGGCGCCGGCCCGGAGCACCGTCTCGGCGGCTGTGCGGTAGAGCTTGCGGCGCCCGCCGAAATAGCCCTTGGCGCGCTTCAGGATCTTCTTTCTGCGCTGGCGGGTCTTGGACCCGCCCTTTGCCCGTGGCATCTGTGATTCTCCTTTGGTCTCGAGGGGCCCGACCCCCTCACCCTACCCTCTCCCCCACTGGGGGAGAGGGGTTCAATTAAAGATAGGGGACGAGCCGTCTGAGTCTTGGCTCGTCCGCCTTCGAGATCATGCTCGGCTTGCGGAGCTTGCGCTTCCGCTTGGGGCCCTTGGCCTCGAGCTTGTGGCGCTTCCATCCCCTCCGATGCATGAGCTTGCCGGTGCCGGTGGCCTTGAGCCGCTTGGCCGCCGCCCGCTTCGTCTTCATCTTCGGCATGTTGGTGAGCCTTCCTTCCTTATATATCCCTCTCCCCTCTCAGGGGAGAGGGCCGCAGGTCGAGCTGAACGGCGCAAGCCGCGAGGCGAGACCCGAATCAATCAGGGGTGGTCTCGCCTAGTGCGGCTTGGGCGACAGGATCATCGAGAGCATGCGCCCTTCCATCCGCGGATGGTTCTCGATGACCGCGACGTCCGACATGATCTCCGTCATCTTGTTCAGCATCTTCCAGCCGAGCTCGGTGTGGGCCATCTCGCGGCCCTTGAAGCGCACCGTCACCTTGGCCTTGTTGCCTTCCTCCAGGAAGCGCCGCACGTGCTTGGCCTTGAAGTCGAAGTCGTGCGTGTCGGTCTTCGGCCCGAGCTTGACCTCTTTCACCTGGATGATCGTCTGCTTCTTGCGCGCGTCCTTCTGCCGGCGCGCCTGCATGTACTTGTACTTGCCGAAATCCATGATCCGGCACACCGGGGGCACCGCCTCCGCCGCCACCTCCACGAGATCCATCTCCCGCTGCCGCGCCAGATCCAGGGCCTGCGCGATGGGCAGGATCCCCAGCTGCTCGCCGTCCGCGCTGACCACGCGGACTTCCCGCACGCGAATGCCCTCGTTGATCCGGATGTCCTTGGACTGTATGGGCGTGGCTCCTAGCTGCGGGCGGCGCTCAGCCTGAGCGGCCCACGGTGAGAGTGGCGGAGCGGCTGCCGATCTCGGCGACGATGTCGTGGAGGATCTGATCGATCGGCAGCACCGCGGACTGATCGCTCCCGCGCTGGCGAAGGCTCGCGGTGCCCTGCTGCGCCTCGCGCTCGCCCACCACCAGCGTGTACGGCACCTTGTGCACCTGGGCCTCGCGGATCCGATAGCCCAGCTTCTCGTTGCGGTCGTCGAGGCTCGCGCGGATCCCCGCCTGGCGGAGCCGCCCGTGCACGGTCGCGGCATACGCGGCGTGCTTCTCGCTCACGGGCAGGACGCGGGCCTGCACGGGGGCCAGCCACGTGGGAAAGGCGCCGCCGAAGTGCTCGGTCAGGATGGCGATGAAGCGCTCGTAGGAGCCGAAGATGGCGCGGTGGATGACCACCGGCCGCTTGGGCTGGCCGTCAGAGTCGATGTACTCGCACTCCATGCGCTCGGGCAGCATGGTCAGGTCGACCTGCACAGTGGCGAGCTGCCACGGCCGTCCGAGAACGTCCCGGACGTCGATGTCGATCTTGGGACCGTAGAACGTGCCGTCCTGCGGCTTGAGCTGGTAGGCGAGCCCGTTGGCCTTGAGGGCTTCGTGGAGCGCCCGCTCCGCCTGATTCCATTGCTCGTCCGTCCCGAGGCTGTGCGGGGGCCGCGTGGCCAGCCTGAACGAGGGCTCAAGGTTGAACGTCTTGTACCACTCTCCGACAAGGTGCAGGAGCGCCGTGATCTCGTCCTGGACCTGGTCCGGCCGGAGATAGATGTGCGCGTCGTCTTGCGTGAACTGGCGGACGCGGACGAGACCCGAGAGCGTGCCGGAGCGCTCGTTGCGGTGGCAGCGCCCCATCTCCGAGTAGCGAATGGGCAGATCGCGGTAGGAGCGCACCGTGCGCCGATAGACGTAGCTCGACTCGGGGCAGTTCATGGGCTTGAGGCAGAACGTCTCGTCCTCCACCTCCAGCTTGAACATGTTCTCGCTGTAGAGCTCCCAGTGCCCCGACTGCTCCCAGAGCTTCTTGTTGACGAGCAGCGGCGTCGAGATCTCCTGGTAGCCCCGCGCGTCGAGATGCTCGCGCGCGAACTTTTCCAGCTCGCGGACGAGGATCATCCCGCCGGGCAGCCAGAAGGCCGCCCCCGGCGCCGCGTCGTGGAACTCGAAGAGGTCGAGCTCGCGCCCCAGCTTGCGGTGATCGCGCTTCTTGGCCTCCTCGAGCCGCCAGAGGTACTGGTCCAGATCCTTCTGGGTGAGCCAGGCGGTGCCGTAGATGCGCTGGAGCATCGGGTTCTTCTCGCTCCCGCGCCAGTAGGCGCCGGACGAGGACAGGAGCTTGAAGAACTTGATCGCGCCCGTGGAGGCGACGTGCGGCCCGCGGCAGAGGTCCACGAAGTCGCCCTGGCGGTACAACGAGACGGTGGGCGCCTCGATGCCGCGCAGGATCTCCACCTTGAAGGGCTCGTGGCGCTCCTCGAAGAACAAGATGGCCTTGTCCCGCGGCATCTCCTCGCGGACGAAGGGCTGGTCCTGCTTGGCGAGCTCGCGCATCCGCGTCTCGATGCGCTCGAGGTCCTCGGGCGTGAAGGGGGCGGGCCTGGAGAAATCGTAGTAGAAGCCGTCCTCGATGGCGGGACCGATGGCGACCTTGACCTCGGGGAAGAGCTGCCTCACGGCCTGTGCCATGAGATGCGCGGTCGAGTGGCGCAGCGTGGGCAGCGGCTCGGGGGCGCAGTCGGCCTCCCCGGCCAGCCTCAGATGCCTATCTTCCTCGGAATCGATCATGTCCCTGCTCAGTTTTATTCAGCACTCGCATTCTACCCAGCCCTCGGCTCGCGCCGTCGGCGCTCACCTCGAACTGCCACGCCGATCCTGCGGGATCCACCCAGCCCTCGCCTCGCGACGTCCGCCGCTCAGCTCGAACCGCGGGCCGCGTCTCAGCTCGAACGTCAAAGACAAAAAAGCATCACGGGAATGGCGCCCAGTGATGCTTCGCACTCCCCCACTCGCACCCTGCGTCCCGTTACCTTCGATGGCACCCCTCAACGAAATGGTTGCAAAAAGAAAATGGTAGGCTCGGGCGGTATCGAACCGCCGACCTCTACCGTGTCAAGGTAGCGCTCTCCCCCTGAGCTACGAGCCTACA
>DASYTI010000088.1 GCA_036002485.1 Candidatus Methylomirabilota bacterium
CTGGTGTGACTGCAGCCGCAGATCAGGGGGCGAGGCGAAAGCACGTGCGCCTCTGCAACGGACGGAGAGGCCATAGAGAGAGGATCATACACGTTCCTGCTGAGCCCTGCCCCCTCACCCACTCAGCCCTCGCCTCGTCGCTCTAGTCGAGCGTCTCGGCTCGAACAGCGGCCCTCTCCCCCGATGGGGGGAGAGGGATACTTTGGGGCGCTTGACTTGTTCTGATCGATCCGTAGACTCGGGGTCAGCCGTCCAGGCGGCTCACGGTCCGCGTGAAGGGTTGAACCCACCTGTCGTGTGAATCGACATCACCACCTTCCGCCCGATATCGCGGACAACGGGCACCATGGAAGGATGGTGCGTCATGCCTCTGCCGGATCGTCCCAACCTCGAGTACCTGAAGAAGCTCGCCAAGGAAAAGCTCCAGGACTTGCAGCGCGCCGATGCCTCGGCGCAGCTGGCCGACGCCCAGCTCGCGGTGGCCCGAGAGCACGGCTTCGCGAGCTGGCGCAAGCTCCGCGCGCATCTGGACGCGTTGCGGCCCGCGGTCGAGGCTCCGGGTCGCGCGGAGCTGCCTCGGGAACGGATCGAGGAATTCTACGGCGCCATCAATCGGGCGGATGAAGCGACGGTGGAACGGATGTTGACCTCCGAGCCCGCACTGGTGAACGCGCGCCATCCCGACGGGACCACTCCGCTCCTCGCGGCAGCGGACCGGAACAGGCCTGGCCTCATCGCCCTCCTCCTGGCTTGTGGAGGCGACCCGGACGGCGTTTACGCGCACTCGGCGCATACGCCGCTCTCCTGGGCCGTGACCTCGGAGCACTTCGAGGTCGCGGAGGCGCTGCGGCGCGGCGGCGTCGAGGCCGACCTGTACTGCGCCGCCGGGCTCGGCGATGCGAAGGCGGTCGAGGCGTTCTTCGACGCGGAGGGCCGTCTGCAGGACGGCGCCTCCACCACGGGCAGCTCGCGCTATGCTCCGGACGGCACACGCCTGCCGTGTCCTCCGCCATCGACCCGGGAGGTCGTATCCGACGCGCTCTACATCGCCTGCCGCAACGGCAAGGAGGAAGCGGTGCGCGTTCTGCTCGCGCATGGCCCGGACCTGTCGTTTCGCGCGTTCGCGGGCGGCACGCCCTTGCACTGGGCCTATTTCGCGGGCTCGCGCGCGGTCATCGAGGCGCTGCTGCGGGCGGGGGCTGATCCGACGTTGCGCGACGATGTGCTTCGCTGCACGCCCAGGGCCTTCGGAATCTGCTGGCCCGCGAGCGTGGGCTGGGTGTCCAAGGTCCGGCAGCGTCTGATCGACGACCCCACGCTCGTCAACATCATGGACGCGGGCCGCGCTCCGCTGCACCTGGCGGCAAAGGGCGGACACCTCGGTGTCGTGAAGCTCTTGATCGAAGCCGGCGCCGATGTCAATCTCCGGGACGCCGAGGGCAAGACGGCGATCGACCTCGCGGGCGAGCGGCCGGATCAGGCGGGGTGCGTCAAGGTGGTGGAGTGGCTGAGAGACAGAGGCCCCCGAGGGCGTGAAGACATGGCTGACAGCACCACGACAGATGAAGAGGAGACATTCATCGCCGTTATCCGCGGTGGCGACCTCGGGAAGGTGAAGTCCATGCTCGCCGCCAGGCCGGACATGATTCGAAGCCGGCGCCACGGCTCTTCGCCGATCCTGATCGCGCGCTACCACGGCAAACATGAGGTCGTCGAGTGCCTGCGAGGAATGCTGCCCGCCCTCGACCTCTTCGAGGCGGCGGCTCTCGGTGATCGCGAGACGGTCGAGCGCCTGCTCGATGGCGATGCTGGCCTCGCGAACGCGGTGGCGGAGGACGGCTTCGGCCCCCTCGGGCTGGCTTGCTTCTTCAACCATGAATCGGTGGTGAGACTGCTGCTCGAGCGCAATGCGCGGGTCGATGCGGCTTCCTCGAACGATATGCGCGTCATGCCGCTTCACTCCGCGGCGGCGGGGCGCTCGGTTCCCATCGCGCGCCTGCTCCTGGAGCGGGGCGCGCCGGTAAACGCCCGGCAAGGCACCAGCGGCATGGGATTCACGCCTCTGATGGAAGCCGCTCTGAACGGCCAGACGGAGATGGTCGATCTCCTGCTTGAACATGGCGCCGATCGGACCATGCGAGACGAGAAAGGCCAGACGGCGGGGGACTATGCCCGACAGAACGGACGCGCGACCCTTGCCGATCGTCTCGGATAGTCGGGATCATGCGTCAACAACTGCCCCCTCACCCTGCCCTCTCCCCAGAGGGGAGAGGGATACGATTTCTTTTCATCCCTCTCCCCCATCGGGGGAGAGGGCCGCCGTTCGAGCTGAGACGCTCGGCTCGAGCGACGAGGCGAGGGCTGAGTGAATGAAGGGGGGTCGAGGACGAAGCAAAGGTGAGCAACCAATCAAACAGGAGGCGAGCATGTTCTTCGAGCTCAGGCAGTATCACGTCCGGCCGGGACAGCGCGAGAACTGGGTCAAGTGCATGGAGGAGGAGATCATCCCGTTCCAGGTCAAGATGGGCATGGTGATCCTCGGTAGCTTCGTGGGCGAGGAAGACGAGAGCATCTACGTCTGGATCCGGCGCTTCGAGAGCGAGCCGGAGCGCAAGCGGCTCTACGATGCCGTGTACCAGAGCAACTACTGGAAGAACGAGATCGCACCCAGGGTGCCGACCCTGATTGATCGTGAGCAGATCAAGGTCACCCGCATCGTGGCCACGCCGCGCTCAGTCATTCAATGATCGATCCTCGCGCGGAAGCTGATATGCTCTGACCTCCATGGGTTTTTCCGCCGACACTCTCCGTGACCGCGTCGCTATCGTGACGGGGGCCAGCCAGGGCATCGGGCGCGCCATCGCCGTCGAGCTGGCCAAGGTCGGCGCTCACGTGGTCGGCTGCAGCCGCCGACTCCCGTCGCTGGAGACGGTGGCCGCCGAGGTGCGCGCGCAGGGGCGGCAGGCCCTGGCCCTGGCCTGCGATGTGGGCGACGCGCGGCAGGTGGACGAGGTCGTGGCCCGGACCGTGAAGACGTTCGGGCGCATCGATCTGCTCGTCGACAATGCCGGCTACCGGATCCGCGCGCCTCTCGAGGATCTTCCCCGCCAGGAGTGGGACGCCATGGTGCAGACGAATCTCACCGGCGTCGTTCTCTTCTCGCAGGCGGCCGGGCGCGTGATGATCCGCCAGCGCGCGGGCAAGATCGTCAACGTCACCTCGGTGGCCGGACGCACGGGCTCGCGAGGCATGGCGGCCTATGCGGCGACCAAGGCGGCCGTGACGGTGCTGACGCAGAGCCTCGGCGCGGAATGGGCCAAGCACGGCATCACCGTCAATGCCGTGGCCCCGGGCCCCGTGGAGACCGAAGGCGTGCTCGCGGTGTGGAAGACTCCCGCGATGATCGCCCAGGCCTCGCGCGACCTGCCCCTCCAGCGGCTCGGCCGTCCCGAAGAGATCGCCTGGGCGGTGATCTTCGTGGCCTCTGACCAGGCGAACTTCATGACCGGGGAGACCGTGTACGTGAGCGGCGGTCCCCGG